>JAOAJJ010000155.1 GCA_026414245.1 Candidatus Bathyarchaeota archaeon | reverse complement strand
AGCATATCAGGGTTTGTGTAAACCTCAACGCTGCAGCCGAAGTCCGGATACTCGGCTCCGCTGCTATACTGGAATTGTTTGAGGAACAGCATTCCCTCAACCCAATAAGCTGTCCAATTAGGGTTGGCGTTTACGCCGATTTTAAGCGGCCCTGCAGCTTTAGGATCCTGTTTAACAAATATGTATTCGCTTGCAAACATGAGTCTCTTATCCACCATATTCGTGTATGGCCAAATCGAGATATGTCTGTCTGGAAGCAGCCCTTCCGCATCAGCCTTCATAGGCTTGATGGGTATTATGGCGAAGCCGTTTCTCCGCATTACTGAGAGAGCCCAGCACGCTAGCCTAATCGGCCAGCGGCCAATATTCTTAATTCTGTGAACCACTTGAACCCCACCGTCTGGGTTTAACTTTACAGTTATCTCCTTCTGTATGGAGTTTTTCTCCTCGGGGTTTCCGTAAATCGTCAGCGAATCAGAATCAACCTCTATTTTTACTGGCTGGCTGTCGAGTGAATATGAGCGGGGCTTAGCCTCGGGGGCAGCCCAAAGCCTATGTCCTCCGTAGATTCTCCAGAACCCTTCAGATGTTTCCACACCTATGTCTTGGAGAACCCCGAAAAGGTTTAATTCTGGTTTTCTAGCACTTGCAAGATAGAGTATTCTTGGGCCTATATCGCAGGCTGCTCCAATAAGTATGTCGCCTATAGAAGCGGTCTTAACCCTGAAACCGTCAACCATCTTCTCTTCAACAATCATTTTTTTCAACCTCTTAAATTCATATGGCTGTAAAGCTCTCAACCCTTTCTCTGTCAAGCCTTCTTATAAGCTCTATCATAAGTTTAACGGTATTCTCAACGTCACCCATACTTACGAGTCCAACATGACTATGTATATGCCTGGTCGGTATTCCTATAACAACGCTGGGACACCCAGCCCTACTAATATGGATTCTTCCAGCATCCGTTCCACCTCTAGCGATCTGAGAGAGCTGCAGAGGTATCCCAGTCTCTCTAGCTACCTTAATAACAAATTCTTTTAGAGGCTGATTGGGGATCATGCTGCTATCATATGTGCATAGTGTTGGGCCTTTACCCATCTTCGTCGGAGCCTCGTTGGGTTTTATTCCCGGGACGTCGCCGGCAATATCAACCTCGATCACTAACGCAACATCAGGGTCAACGATATGGGCAACTGTTTGCGCGCCCCTGGCTCCAACTTCCTCCTGAACTGTTGCTGCTCCGTAAATCGTGTTCGGGTGGCTTATGTCGTTCTCCTTTATCCTTCGGATAGTCTCCATCATTACAAATGCCCCTATTCTATCATCGAAGGCTTTGCCCATGGCAACCTTACCGCCGTTTATGAGTGTGAAGGGCGACCATGGAACCACCGGGTCACCGATCTTAACTCCCAATTCATAGACCTCTTTACTAGAGGTTACGCCTACATCAATCCACATATTTCTTCTATCCACAGGCTTCTGCCGCTCCTCGTCAGTTAATAAATGCGGAGGCTTGGCGGCTATAACACCATATAGGTCTCCCTTCTCAGTCCTAACAATAACTCTCTGCGATAAAAGCACTTGATCCCACCATCCGCCTAGGGGATTGAATGATAGGAAACCAGTGCCCTCATCTATGCAGGAGATGACGAAGCCAACCTCATCAATGTGGGCGGCTAAGAGAACATGAGGTCTCTCATATTGCCCCCTGCAAACAAACACTACTGAACCAAGCTTATCTGTTAAGATCTCATCCGAGTAAGGTTTCATATAGTCCCTAATTATTTTCGCAGTTTCCCTTTCAAAACCCGATGGCCCAAACGACTCAACAATTCTCTTTAAAACATCTAATGATTTTTCGTCAAACATCTTAATAAACCACCAGACACGCAACCATTACTTTGAATATCTCTCAACAAAATTCTTAACTTTTTCCATGGCTTCCACAATAGTTTTAAGGCTTGTAGCGTACGACAAGCGAATGTGCCCTTCACCACATGAGCCGAAGACACTTCCAGGTGTGGTAGATACACCTTCCTCCTCAAGAAGTCTCATACTGATTTCAAAGCTCGGCATTTTAATGCCTAGAAATCTTGGAAAAACATAAAACGCTCCTTTAGGCATAGCGCATTTAACATTCGGAATCTCGCGGAGAGCCTTAACGATATACTTTCTCCTATTACTAAATTCTTCAACCATTCTTTTGACGCAATCCTGCGGACCCTTTAGGGCTGCTATTCCAGCCTTCTGTATAAAGCTTACTGGACAAGTGGTTGTCGCCTGCTGAATCCTGTTCATGGCGTCTATTATGTTCTCGTTTGCAACAGCGTAACCAAGTCTCCATCCAGTCATAGCATAGGCTTTACTGAATCCATTTATTACAATTACATTTTCCCTAATTTCATCGAAGCTCATCATACTCCTAGTCTCGAATCCATCGTAAATTATTTCATCGTAGATCTCATCTGATAAAACAAGTAAATCATGATCGACTGCTAAATCAGCGATAGCTTTAAGCTCATTAATGCTTAGAACTCCGCCTGTCGGGTTGTTCGGCGAGTTAACGATTATCATCTTTGTTTTACTATTCACGTTCTGCTTAAGTAGCTCCTCATTTAAATTATATGATTCACCACACGTCACCTCAATAACCTTAGCCCCAGCAACCTCAACGCATGTAAAGTGAGTGGGCCATGTTGGGGTTAAGACAAGGACTTCATCGCCCGGATTTAAGGTAGCCATGCAGGCGCAGTATATGGCGTGCTTAGCCCCTGGGGTCACGATGATTTCTTTCTCCGGGTTGACATCTAAGCCCTTCTTATCCCTCAAGTATTCCGCTATGGCTCTTCTAAGCTCAATTATACCGAGGCTTGAGGTGTAGTGAGTGAAGCCGCTCATTAAAGCTTCTATCGCAGCTCTTTTTATATGCTCAGGTGTATCGAAGTCGGGTTCGCCGACATCAAGATTATATAGCTTTTTACCGCTTCTAGCTAACTCTCTAGCTTTCTCAACCATAGCGATAGTGCCGGACGGTTTAATAATGTTCATTCTTTCCGCCAGCATCATGCTTACCACCCAATTTTATATCCCAAGGATTAACTAAATTAAGAATTTATTCTTTCAGTCTCAATTGCCGGCGGAGCAAGCCTCTTATGCATGCTTTTCATATATCTGCGCTTTATATCGTTAACAATTTCAACCTGTATATTAAGTATCTCGCTAACTTTATCTGCTGGAAGATTCTCTTCAAATAATCCGATCAGTATTGGGTCTATTGTCGAGTAATCTACTGGAATCTCGTCTGAAAGCCTATGTCCAGGATACAGCTGCGGGCTACTAGGCTT
>JAOAJJ010000154.1 GCA_026414245.1 Candidatus Bathyarchaeota archaeon | reverse complement strand
GCCCTGTTGAGTATATCTATGAGGGCTCGTCCTTCGAGGGACGATCCACGCTACCAATACTTCTTAATAACGTTAGTCCAAAGCCCGATATCATAATCGCAATTGTTTTAGATACAACTGTCAATAAGATCGTTTCATCATATGATGAATTGGTTAAAGAGGTCCTCTTAAAATACGATAGCTTTTCTAGGGAAATAGGGCTTAGCGAAAACCTTGTGAGGTTCATAGTTGCGCCAGGGGCTGGAAGATTCCAGCCAATAAAAGATACATTCTTCAATTTTATTGGTGAATTAAGCGATTATCGAGCATATGTTATGTATGAGTTATCAAAGGTTCTTGCGAAGTCGGATCCAGGCGTTACTATTCACCTAGATCTTACGCATGGCATTAATTTTATGCCGTCCCTGACGCTGCTCGCTGTTAGGGAGATAGCGAGTGTGATTGCTTTTACGCGTAGAAGTGTCAGGCTTAAGGTTTATAATGCCGAGCCATATATTAGAAATGTCACAAGTAGATTGAATATTCACCTGGTTGAGGATTCTCCAGCGATTATTGAATACGACCTTATGCCGCTTGGTGCCGAAAATAAATGTGTTCCACTTAAGCGTTATGGTAAAAGTGATATATGCCGTGAAAAAGATTTGCAGATGTTAATCTCGAACTGCAATAGGATAAAGCGTAATCTAAACGCTTTCTTGAGCTCGGTCTTTAATGGCTTACCACTAGCCCTATACACGTTTTATCCTGAGGAATCTCAACTTGAAAATATTATTGAGGAAATTGTTGAGATTTGGAGGGAAAACATAAACGTGACGTCGGATGGAAACGAGGTTTATGTAAAAAGGAATCTGAGCTTCGGCAGAGACTTCACTAAGTTAATTCAGATATGGCTTATTGCGAAGACTCTAAATCTACGCAGGAAGATCGAGGTTAGTTATGTGGAACTTGATAACCTTAGAAAAGTCTTCTCAGGATTCTCAAAGAAGGCTGATGAAATGATAAGTCGAGATCTTTATAGGGTGAGAAACGATGTGGAAAAGAAAAGAGAATATTGTAGAGATTGGGTTAAACTTTGCTCCATCTATAGAGAATCTAAGATTTTTACTGAAAGAGATTTTCTAGCACATTCAGGTTTAGAGATGAATGTTACAGAAGTGAAACACGACGGGCAGTCAATAATGCTACGATATGCTAAAGACAAGATAGGAAAAGTTATAAATGGATGCTTGCATGGGTTACTAAAGGTCAAATGAGATACAAGCTACGATAGGAAGATTAAAGGATGAGTAAAATAAAATTTAATGTTGCTGAGAAGGATGAATATGCTATCGTTGAGTTCGAGATAGATAGTGGGGTGCTTACACCAGAAGAATTAAGGGATATTAAGCCACCGAAAATTGTCGGCAAAGGAGTTATTCTATCAGGTAGAGGACCAATCTGGCTCTACAGCTACCTCGTGCACCATTATCATCCAGCAACATTCATAGCAACATACGACCCGAGAGTTGGCGCGGTAATCGTGGAGAGCCACATGACAAAATACAAGGTCGGCGACATAATAAAAATCTAAAACAGAATTGCTTAATAATCGTAAGCCACTAAAATTATACACAATGCATTTTAAATAGGGTCGAGTTAATTTTATAGGCACCGCATTGCTTATCATTTAACCTTACCTTAGATTTCCCCCACATCGATGGTTTATAAAGAGGAAGCCAAAGAGAAAAAGAAAGAGAGGGTTTGCGTGAGTTCTCTCCAGCGTAGTAGGTTTGAATCTCGCCCCGGTTCACTTTTTAGGCGCTAATCCTTGTATAGAACTATGCCTAAAATGGATTCTAAACGAAGCATGGGGAAACAGGAAAATGTGAAGAATAAAAGTATTAGTAAAGATTTGGAAGGAGCTCATGGAATAGACTACTTGAGCAACCCCTAGACTTTTAAGAGAAAAAAGGGGACAATTCATGGAGATAGCTGTGAAAAGACTGTCAGACAAATATAAGAGACCAATAAAATGCTATAACGGCAGAAGGATGGAAAACCCTAAATATAACCGAGATCATTATAAAGTAGTGGCGAGGATGGAGAGACGGCGCTAAGAAGCCTAGCCCCTCACCAAGCAAGGCTTCTCACCCTCTCCATCCTCCGCCCAAACAAAGAGTTCTCCATAAAGCGAAAAGAAGATTCAAGAGGAAAAGTATCCTGAAAACCGAAAATACTAGCTGAAAAGATCACTCTCTGAAAGGAAACTTGAAGTTTTTCAAGGAGCCTAGACAACTTAGGCAAAAATTATATTGTTCCCACTACCTAGCAGAATAAGGGGAAGCGCCAATTTCAGGCTGCTTTCCAGAAATGGGGAAAGATTTTTGGCGGGCCCGCCGGGATTTGAACCCGGGTTCTCCGGCTCCGGAGGCTTACGCATCGCTTCTCATTTTAGCTGGTTCGGCGCCTTAATCCTGGCTAGGCCACGGGCCCATTTTCTTCTTTACCCAATTATTTCGAATAACTTATACTTTGCTTATGCCGCCTAATTATAGATTACTTCGTATACGCATACTAGTGGCACGATTGAGGTTCCTGGAGCGGGTTTTGGTGAGCCTTCTTTTTGGGAGAAGTAGGCTTTCTTGAAATGTCGTAGAGTAACCGTCGTCTCTCTACCATATATTGTTGTCTCCTTACCATAGGTCATCAGCTTGTATAGTACGGTATTCTGCCCCCTACTATTCGCCAATATCTCGCCGCTCTCAACTTGATAATTCCTGTTGTAGTCTATCCAATCCCATCCAAGAGTATAATTCCCAAAAAGCTCATCTTTCAGTCCAGGTATTAGCGCCATCCACCTCCATTTACCGTTATCGCCGCCATATCCGGGCGCATCCCTCCCCTGAGTATCAAATGTCACGTATACGACCACATGGGTAACATTATATCTCCTAAGTATTTCAATGGCTTCGGTCTCATTTGACATGAACATCCTTCCAATCTGCTCTATCTGCGTGCTGTTTATTGTGCCGTTATCTGCAAGCGTCGTCTTATTTGCGACAATGGTTATCCAGTAGCCGTAATCCCACCAGCTCGCAACAACGGTTCCCTTCTCACCGGGCTTGGAAGGCGAGGGCGGCAGGTTCTCACGCATCCATGTCAAGGTCTCTATCCAGTCTGGGACCAATGAAGATGGCTTAACTGAAAGGCTGGCTCCTGAAATAGTTGCCGGTGTATCAGCGTAGAGG
>JAOAJJ010000153.1 GCA_026414245.1 Candidatus Bathyarchaeota archaeon | reverse complement strand
GATGTGTATAAGAGACAGGCTATACTATGGCGTTAGCGCAATCCCTCTTCGAGTCAGGTCTCATAACCTATCACAGAACGGATTCAACAACGGTTTCAACGACTGGCATAGAGGTTGCACGCCGCTTCCTAGAGGAGAACCATCCAGGACTATTTAAGCCGAGAGAATATAGGAGTGAGGGTGCTCATGAGTGTATAAGGCCAACTAAACCTTTAAGTGCTAAACAACTACGCTTCTATTTAACATCAGGGGTTTTGAGGATACCGCAGAAGCTTGGAGCTGATCACTTGAAGTTATACGATATGATATTTAAGAGGTTTATCGCCAGCCAGATGATTGAGGCAAGGTGCTTAGTGCAGGAGTTCGATTTAAAAATTGATGTAAACACGATGAGGCAGAGCAGGATAGTGAAGATTATTGAGCCGGGCTTCTCATCTATTAACCCTGTTATCAGAGTTGAAAGCGAGGTTAAGGAAGGCGAGTATAGAGTTGTGCACATGAAAATTAGACGTGAATCAACAGTTAGACCGTATCGGGAAGGGGATTTAATATCGCTGATGAAAGATAAGGGAATTGGGAGACCAAGCACATATTCAAAGATTATTGACATATTGATGAAGAGGCGATATATCATTGAGAACAATAGGGCGATATTCAACACCAAGCTTGGAAGAGCAGTATACGATTACTTAATTAAAAATTTTGGGTCGCTGGTTTCTGAGGAATTAACTAGGTCACTTGAGACAAAGATAGATGCCATAGAGAATGGGCAGGCATGGTATCAAGATGTCCTTAAATCAATAGAGAATGAGATAAGGAGCATAATAGGCGGATAGAGAAGATTTACACTTTCTATATTGCCCTAAGCGTTTAAACTTACTTTTTTCGGCACCGTATGCTCCGGTGGTGGAGGAGGCAGCCTTTCAGTAAAATTAAGACCGTATTCTGTTTCTAAAAACTTTTCAAATTCATGGAAAACTATACTTCTGGTCTCGTTTAACCTTGAGTATATCGGCTTCCCAGCATATACCTCGCTCAAATCATAAAGAGCAGTACTCCTCAAAATGTTGGAGTCATCTATGACGATGAGTATTAAGCTTTTTGGAGGGGGCTCTTGGAAAATCCAAGCCATATAGGAAACATTAACTATCCTATAGGATGCTCCTTCTCTTATCGGAGCGCAGTGGTTGGTAATAACGCTCTTAAAGGTTTTAGGGTAAACTTTACGAACGCACAGGAAACTATGGTATTCTCCATTAGCATTTACAATATCCTCGTACTCTGAGACCCACCACCCCATTCGCCTACATCTAGACTTAAACTGATTGATTAGATCCCAAACTTTAGGGATCTGAACTCCTCTCAGATTTACTCCCCCAAATAAAATTTGAAAGATCACATTAAAAAATTTTACATTTTCCTAAAAACTTACCTGAATAAAAAATTAGATTTTTTTATCAATAAATGTATAAAACTATGATAAAAGTAATGCGATCTGAAAAACGAGGGGAAAAGTATCGCTTTCAAATATATATTTTATCTACACCTAACCTATCTCTCTATAACGACTTAGGACGGTTTCATCATCCTTAACGTTACTTAAGTATTCTAGTGCTCCCGTAGATATAGGAGGGGTGACGTTAGTGAAGTTATCTTATTATGGATGCGGTTAGATGAAATATCAGTTAATGGGGAGCAGGGATGAGCATTGAGGCATCCTAGACCTAGAATTGTCGTAAGTGAATGCCTCGGCTTCCGACCCGTTAGATATGATGGTAACATGGAGCACGATGAAACTGTTGAGACTTTAAGAAAGTATGCCGACCTACTGCCAGTCTGCCCCGAAATTGGAATCGGGCTAGGCGTTCCTAGAAACCAGCTAGTTATTATGAAGAGCGACGATATCACCCTTCTAATTGACACGAAGACCGGGGAAGACTTTTCGGGCCGCTTAGAGAGGTTCACCGAAACCTTTCTGAATAGTCTTGTAGATGTAGATGGTTTTCTCTTGAAGTCTAAGAGCCCTTCCTGCGGGGTTGGAGATGCAAAGGTTTACGGAAGGGGCAAGGTTGTGGTTGCCAGATCAGACGGCGCGTTTACCAGGCTGGTGCGAAAAGTCTTCCCACTTCTGCCCATTGAGAGCGAGAAACGCCTGCTTAAGTATGAGTTAAGGAGAAACTTTCTTACGAGGATATATAGCATAGCTGATCTCAGGGAGACGCTTTCGAGAGCTGGGGTGGAGGATCTCGTAGATCTACATAGAAGGAACAAATATCTGCTCATGCTTTACAGTCCTAGGCAACTTTAGGAGCTCGGCAGACTAATAGCGAAAAGAGCCTTCAGAGACCCGCGGGAGCTGAAAGAGACTTATAGAAATATATTTCTGAGAGCCCTCGCCAGAAATCCGGGTAGAGGATCTTACGCAAACGTCTTTACGCACATCTACAGCCACGTTAAAAATAGTTTGGTGGAGCGGGAGAGAGACTATATTCTAACCCTCATAGAAGAGTATAGGAGGGGAAGAAGCACATTAAGGACTCTTACAGCGTACTTCAAGGGCTTCATATATAGGCTTGGAAACGAATATTTGGCGGAGCAGAGGTTTATAGAACCATACCCGGAAGAACTAGAGTATGTGGAGAACTCTTTAACTTCTGATGGAAACCGTAGAAAAAGTTGAAGGGTATGAATAGGAGTATTTATAAGTCATTCAAATCCGCGCAGGCTATGCCTACAGGTTTTAGGCCAGCATCTCTTTAATCTTTGCCTTAAAGTATTCTAGCGCAGTCTTCAGGTAGCTTTCATCTAGCATGCTGCCGCAGCATTCGGTTTCAAGTATCCGCCTCGGTATCTTAAGCGAATTTAAGTCGAAGCCTAGATCCATCTTAACCCTATACTTCTCTCTGTATATATCGAAGCCTAGATCCATTAAGGATTCTCTCGTATAATCTATGCCCAACGCCTTCAAGGCTTCGACAACCTTATCCACAGTATATATGCCTCTGGCGAAGAAGCATATAACTAGGCTAGAAAGTATCTGCCTCCAAGCTTCCTCTTCCACCAGCATATCTATAATTTTCTCAGGGGCTGGATACGGCTTACCTAGAAACTTCTCATCTAAGCTGTAGCCGGCGGAATCCAGGTGGCTATGCCTCGCACCCGTAAGATATGTTAGGAATGCTCCATAGCCAGTCGAGTAGCCAGGCATCTCATTGCCGCCGAAAACTAGAGCGTAATTAGATCCACCGTATACTCTAGATGCGTAATCCACGCCTAGACTCAGATCTCTATAAAACTGGTTGACTTGATCCACAAGGTGTCTTATAGCCTGCAGGTATCCTTCAACGTATC
>JAOAJJ010000152.1 GCA_026414245.1 Candidatus Bathyarchaeota archaeon | reverse complement strand
GGATAAAGGCTACATTAAAGAGGTGCCGGGTGGGGAGGCTGGTGTGAAGCGTTACATGATAACTGAGCAGGGCTTAAAGATACTAGAGGAGCAGGTTAGCGTACAAGAGAAAATACGCAGAATCATCTTCTTTGCTCCGCGTTTTATGTGGTTTATTCCCTCAATGAGAAGAATAGTTGATCTTCAAGAATCCTTTGAAAAAACTATTAGAGCCCTTGTAGATTTAGGGGAAGCCCTTGAAGAGAGATTTGATGAGCAAACACTAAAAGAGGCATCTAGAATCCTAAACGAGACCGCTGAGAAAATTGAAGATCTCGCTAAAAAAGTTAAAGTCTCTGCTAAAGAGCCCTAATTAATCCATTTTAATAAAAAAACATTTAAGCAAAATGCTTCCCTAAAAGTGTATCTAGGAGGTTTAGGCTAATGAAAAAGCTTCTCATGATAACTCACTCAGCCGGCTTTAAACATGATTATTTGCCGGTTGCTAGGAAAACCGTCGAAGAACTCGGCAATAAGTCGGGAATATTTGATGTGGTTGCCACGGATGAATGCGATCTTCTAAACCGTGAAGATCTAAAAAAATTCGATGCAATATTGTTTGCTACAACCGGCGAGCTGCCGATATCTGATGAGCAGAAAATGGACTTTATAAATGCTATTAGAAATGGAATAGGCTTCATAGGAGTTCATAACGCAGCAGACACATTCTACAAGTTTCCGGAGTATGGGAGGATGCTCGGCGGATACTTCCACAGCCATCCATGGACTCAGGAGGTTGCGGTTATCGTGGAAGATAGAAACCATCAAGCCACAAGACATCTACCAGAAAGATTCACTGTTAAAGAGGAGATCTACACTTTCAGGGATTGGTCCCGCGACAAGACCCATGTTTTAATAAGGTTAGACAACAGTTCAGTCGACTTAAGTAAAGGGACTAGGCCTGATAATGATTATGCACTCTGCTGGTGCCATAGTTATGGAGAGGGGAGAGTCTTCTATACAGCATTCGGGCATTTTAAAGAAATCTGGAGTGAAAAATGGTTTCAAATACACCTGCTGAATGGTATATTATGGGCGATGAAAGTTTCGTGACTCTAGCCTAATAAATGATGCTCTTTAAGGTTTCTACTCTTTTTTCTCCTATACTCCTAAGTATTCGGAGTTTATTTAATCAGGATCATTTTCAAATGTTTTAACGTTGAACTCTTCAATCTCGACGCCATTAGCTGCCGGAAAAACACCCCGTAAACTTCTCCGGCTTTTGTATACCGTTTAAGGTAAGCGGTCTTAAAAACCTATTTTGTCCAAAACATTATATGACCCTTTCACCTTAGAAATGAATTTGGCGGTTAAAATGAGTGTTAATGAAGCTATGCGTGAAATACGGGCTATAGAAAGCCTCATCGGACCTTACGAGTATTATTCCTATGAGGCAAGGAAGGTTCTCACCGCCCTAAGGGATTTAAAAAATGCCTTAGAAAAGATGGATAAGGAGAGCATAAAGCGTATGATAGCTGAAATATCTAATATTGACGAGCTTGCAGCCCCATATAGAGGGTATAGTTTCGTTGAGGAGGCTTTACTACACGCTAAAAGATTGTTAAGTGAGCTTAAGAAGATTGTAGGCGAATAGCTGCTGCCAGTAACCTTTCATCTACTCTAACCCTTTTTATTTCCTTCGAAGCATATAATCAGAAAGAAGAAAAGTTGTTGCGCAAATGTAAAGTTATGGCTGGCTCTATAGCTACGGCTCAAACGCGGAGATCGATCACATTATCTAATTTCACAGCACACTTCTTACAGAACGTTCGTGTTTTTCTATCAGTCATACCTATATGAAGTGAGAAGAACATAACGCATCTCAAGTCCTTGCAGTGCCCCAACCCAAAAACATGTCCTAATTCATGAATAGCCTCTTTAACCGCCCTATCTATGAGAAGATCCCTGTTCGGCTCTTCACCATAAAATTCAGGTCTAAGCCTGAAAAGCGATATTATTGCTGCTCTTCCAGGACACTGGGCTTCACCAAAGATGAAATTCATCTCCGGCGCATAGATATCGACGTCGGTAACGCCCAGCGCTATGCATTGTTCACCAATTTTATTTTCTAACTCCATCACGATTTTTAGAACTTCATTTAAAAGTATTTCCGAAAGAAATTGCCGTCTCACACGGTTATATGCTTTCTCCGGTAAAGGTATCGCTTCTTCATTAATCTCGCAGATAGCTCCCCTAAATACTTTCATTACTTCTCCTCGAATAGAATCTAGGATATCTGCATCCACATAGCCAACCTGGACTAGATAAATCTTCATTTCTAAAAACCTATATCACAAATTTTTCTCCGGGATTTGGCGCCTTTGCCTCTAAGCCCGCTTCCTCCTTAATCCACCTAGCAAACTTTTGGCAGTTTCCATTCGCTCCATGAATCGTGAACACCGTTGGCTCCCCATCAAAAGTCTTAATGACGTTTTTAAGCTCTTTTGCCCCGGCATGGGACGAGAAGTCGAAGAAACCCACTTTTGCCTTAATCTTACGGACCTTTCCATCTATAACGCATCTGCCGCTATCCAGTAGCTCACGCCCAGGGGTTCCAGGTATCTGGTACCCAACCAGAAAAATCGCATTTCTAGATTTTTTCCCAACTATTTGGATGTAGTATGTTGCCGGGCCGCCCTTCAGCATCCCAGCTGGCGCTATTATTACACCAGGCTTCTTCGCCACCCTCTTCCGTTCCCTCCAATCATTTACCCAACCAACCATATGGATCGCATCCATAAAGAGTTTCGGATCCCTAAGAAACTCTAGATAATTCATGATTATTCTGCTGGCTTCCTTCACCATGCCGTCTATCACAACGGGATGCTCGAAATGGTAGGCTGCAAGAATACATGCGATCTCTTGAGCTCGACCGACGCTGAACGCGGGGACTAAAACTGTTCCACCAGCCTCTACGACTTCATTCAGCTCTCCAATAAACTTCTCTTCGAGAAGTTTCCGCTCAGTATGGTCTTCGTCCGCATACGTGCTCTCAATTATAACAGCGTCAAGATTCTCATACTCTAACTCCGCACCTGGAAGAAGCCTAGTCTCAATAGTATTAAAGTCGCTCGTATAAAGAAGGCGTTTACCTTCAGCTTCAATTAAAACTGAGGCTCCTCCGGGAAGATGCCCTGAGTTTAAGAGCTTGAAGACCACGTCACCCACCTTAACCTCTTCCTTATAGTTTACACTAACGTAGCTCCTAACCATAGAGTTTAATTCTATGTATTCGAAGGGTAGATAATATCCTGAG
>JAOAJJ010000151.1 GCA_026414245.1 Candidatus Bathyarchaeota archaeon | reverse complement strand
CAAAAGTGTGGCTTCTCCTCGTCCTTCAGGGAGATGGACCTTCTCCTACTTGTAGCCCTTGAGCTTCGCCGCTATCGCTTTAAGCCCAATCTCCTCCCTGAGCGTGAATATCTTTCCAGCGGTGACCATTCCCCCACCTGGGCTCATATCTCTTAAGGCTGGGAGACTAAAATAATTAAAGAGACCGAGGCACGGCGATATTATGGTTGTTCGTGCTCCGAAGACCTACCTCCAGGAGGTAATCCTGGAGAACTTCATGTCCTACGAGTACGCTAGGATACCCCTTAAACCCGGCGTCAACATAATCTGCGGCCCGAACGGCGCCGGTAAATCATCAATTCTTCTAGGGATATCTGTTGCCCTCGGTCAATCCTACACTGAGCGCTCTAAGAGGCTTAGCGACCTAATAAGGTGGGGTAAGGATATTGGGCGGGTCACCATAGTTTTAAATAACTCTAGGGTTAAGGGTAAACGCCCGGCTCCGAAAATCAATAAGGATCAAATCTACCTGAGTAGGGTTTTGAGGCGTGATGGTAAATATTGGTTTGAGATCGATAGTGCTGTAGCCAGTAAGGCTGATGTTTTAAGGCTTCTCTCCCGCTTTAATGTTGACCCGGATAACATGCTGATAATAATGCATCAGGATATGGCTGAGCAATTTATTCTTCTATCTCCCCAAGAGAAGCTTAGGCTTGTGGAGTCCGCTGTAGGGCTTGAATCTTACCGCAAAAATGTCTTGGAGGCGCAGAATAAGCTTAGCCGTATAGCTGGTCAAGAGGAGTCGCTTAGCAAGATGATTGAATCCGTTGAACAGACCCTCACTTACTGGCGTGAACAATATGACCGCTATCAGGAGAAAAAGCAGCTTATGCTTAAGAGGCGCTTCCTGGAGCGGGAGCTGGCCTGGGCTGAGGTTGCTAAAAGAGAAGAAGAGGTTAATGAGATACGGAGAGATATTGAAAATAAGAGGGCTGAGCTGAGGAAGATTGACGACGCCATAGGCGAGCATGAGAAATCGATTAAATCTCTTGAGGAGAACATGGCTAGCTTAAGGGAAAAGTGGCGGAGTCTTCTTGAGGAGAGAATAGCCCTTGAGAGGGAGAAAGCCCGATATGATGCTGATCTTCTCAGAAGCAGAGATATTCTGAGCAGCTTAGAGGAGTTTTTCGGGGAATGGGAGAAAAACCTTATAAGCTTTTCGGCTGCGGCTCTTAGAAAAGATGCGGTGAATACTGGAGACTTTAATGAAGCAAAAATCTTTGAGGATTTAAAGGGCTGGCTCAGTAAGCTTAAGTCTAAGATTGGAGAATTAAGGGATCTCAGCGAGATAGCCAGCATAAAGCTCGCTAACATGGAGGTTAACCTCCTAGACGTGAAGGACGAATTATATAGGATTGAAAGGAAAATCGATGACTCCATAAACGCCATAATCGACAATAAGGTCAGCTTAGCCGTCTTAAACTACAAGAGGAGCGAGCTCCAAAGCGGGCTTCAAGCCTTAAACAGCAGTCTAAATAATCTAATGTTAAGTCTCAATGAAGCCGTTAAGAAAGCCGAGGAGAAGGGGCCACGCATAGCTGTTTTAAGGAGCCCCAGCGAGATCTTGGATGAGATCCGCGTTACGGACGGCCGTCTGCTGGCTATGGCGGAGGTCTCGGAGGAGGTTGAAAAAATGTATGAATCCTATTCTAAACTATACTTTGAGCTTAAGGAGAAGGCTCGCATAGCTGCCGAAAACCGCGAGAAGACGCTGGAGGAGATTAAGGCTCGTATGGAAGCGTGGAGGGATTTGGTTAAAAGCATTTTGGAAGGTGTTAACGTGGAGTATCAGAATGTTCTCTCTCAGGTTGCCGGCTCGGGTTTTGTGCGTCTAGTGAACGAGGAGGATATTGAAGCAGCTGGCTTAGAGATCTATATTGGGTTTAAGGGGTCTCCGCCAATACCATTAAACATATATTCTCAGAGCGGGGGCGAGAGGAGCACTGCGACCATGGCTTTTCTGCTAGCCCTTCAAAAGCATATAAAGTCCCCGTTCAGAGCCATCGATGAGTATGATGTCCACATGGATCCCAGAAACCGCGAGATCATAGCTAACCTCCTCATATCGGCTGTTAAAGATGAGGGTGTACAGTATCTGGCAATAACCCCCAACCAGATGTTTTTTGAAGGGAAGGAAGCCCACATAATCACGGTCCAGAACATTGATGGAAAATCTCTCATCAGGGAGGTTATCTCATGAGCTCTCCATCTGGCGGAAGGCGGAAGGAGCTTAAAGAGGCTAGGGAAGATCTACGAAGGATAATTGACACATGCAGATCCGTCGAGATTAAGGGTTTAGACCCATACCTCGTTGACGTAGACGACTTAATTAAAGTGATAAGGGATTATTTCCCCCTCTGGAATGATGCGGAAGACTTATGTCTAGATGCAGAGGCTTTGAATAGAATAGCTTCAGTCGTCAAGATGCAGGGGGAGTGGGTTAAGCGGAGGGCTACAGCGCTTTATAGAGATCCATTCCTAATAGAGGAGAAAACCCGCAGTCTCCCAATAGATAAGATGGCTGAAATCTTCCTTAAAGCCTGGCGGCCGATAACTGAGCTCGAGCAGCTGACGCTTAAAGGTTTCCGTGAAGCCTTAAAGTATTGGAGTGGTCTACCGCCTCTAAACCTGAGGTGGCAAAAGGTTGGCTACACTAAAACAGATATGGGTTTTGCAACCAGGGAGGAGATGATTAAGGAGGGTGTATTATTAGGCGAGCCTTTCATGGCTGAGCTGGAGAAGATGTGGCTTGAATTAAAGGATCTTGCCTCAAGGAATGGGAGGATCAAGTACTGGGACTTTGTCGGCTCAGACACCTATGAGGAAACTGTTAGAAGGGCTTATCTGACAAGTTTCCTCATAACCTATGGCTATGCGAGTCTGCGGGTACATTTCTTAGAAAATGAGATATTTATACTGCCAAACGAGAAGCCCTTAAATAAGGGAGAAGTCGAGCTGATATCTTTCCCCATATCCATAAGCTTTGAAGAGTGGGAAAAATGGAGAGAGGGAAAAGGAGCATAGATAGAAAAGCATATTACGCCTCGAAGATTAGGAAGGCTGCGCAGCTTCTACTCTACAGGAGGCACTCTATGCCTGGAGCTAAGGGGTGGGAGATAAGGAGAAGGGTTGGCTCCGATTACCCTAAGGTCATAAACCTTTTAAACGAGTATTTGGCGAGTATAGGGCTCACGGTTAAAGTCGTCTTTGAGGAGGCGAATCCGCCTGAAAACCCGACAATTGAACAGTATGATAAGGCGAGGTTTTACGTAACCTTAAGAGATGACTTAACGGTTGAGGAAGCTAAATTGGTTGGATGGCGCATAGACGACTTAGCAGCACTATGCGCCTCAATAACAT
>JAOAJJ010000014.1 GCA_026414245.1 Candidatus Bathyarchaeota archaeon | reverse complement strand
CACCTCCCATACGAGCTCGCCCAAAAATTCTACAATATGCCGGTTAAAAGACCCATAGTGAATGGGGAGCCATGCTACGAGGGGCACTCGCATGGGGGCAAATATGGTAGATTCGGCAGATTCGATGTTAGGAAGGCAATATGGCAGAGTCTCCTCTCGGGGGCAAAAGCTGGAACCGCGTATGGCGCTCACGGAATATGGTCTTGGCATAAGAAGGGTAGAAAGTTCTGGGGTGAGCGATTTTCCGGGACACCATACGAGTGGAGCACCGCGCTGAGGTTTCCAGGAGCCTTTGATGCATCCTTCGCCAAATGGATCTTTGAAAAATATGATCTATTTAACATTAAGCCGGCGAACGAGAAACTTTTGAGTGAAACCCCCGAGGTAAGAGTCTCTGAAAGCGAAGAAAAAGTGGTCGTCTACACGCCCTATAACTGGGACATGAAATTAAAGCTAGATGGGGCATCGTGTAGATGGGAGGGGATAGAGCTGGGCTCCAGAAAAGTTTTTAGACCAGTAGTCAAGGTCTCTAACAATCGTGTCATCATAGATATGCCGGACTTTAATAGCGACATGCTATTTATAGGATTTAAAGCTTAAGAGGCGCCGAGCACTCCACAAAAAGCATTAGAAGCGGGGGAGGAGCTTCATCCTTTTATCCCTAAACTATAAGATTTTTCAAAACATCCAGAGAGCTTTATATAGGCACATAAATTTACCAGAGCAGTGTTTTCAGCGTAAGAATCAACCCGGAAGTTTTGGAAAAAGCTCTAAACCTGGCTTAAATATTTCAAGGGTCTGCAAGAATACGCTTATCCAAGAAATAAGTTGTGCTTCGTAGGTGGAAGGAGAAAGGGAGATAATTTAGGAACCGTATGTTCCCAGTGGTGGGGTCGCCAGGATTTGAACCTGGGTCACGAGGGCCCAAGCCTCGTAGCCTAGACCAAGCTAGCCGACGACCCCGAATTATAGCTAGTTTATGTTATTTTTTCACTTAATATATTTTTAGTTTTGAAGTTAAAAATGTTGCCTCCTCAAAATCCTTAGATAGAATATTTTTCTTCCAACTTGATTTATGCTGAATGTGTATTTTTCCACACTATTTATATTATAGTTTTCAGTGTTTATATTGTTTCATTTAGGAGATGATGTAGATGCCGGTTCAAAGGTTCAGAATAACGCCCACGAGTAGGGGCGCGCTGTTCAAAGCTAAAAGATGGTTTTATTCAACGTTTTACACGAAGGCTCCGGCTGAAGTAAAGGATGGAAATAAAAGGGCTTGGACGGATTTAGCTAGAAAAATAATTGAGGAGATCAATAAGCATAATGCTACCGATAAGCCAACGAGGCTCACCATAGAATATGAAGTGGGGCAACGCGGAGAATTTAAGCCGATTTCAGCAACCCTAGAGCTGATGGAGATGAAACTTTCAGATAAAATTATAATTAACATGTAAGGTAAAAAGAGTTTTAAGCAAATAGAAAAAGCCCATAAACCTTAAACTCGACTTTTATTTTTTCACTAAGCCGCCCTAAAGCTTATAAATTTCTCTCAAGCAAATCAGAGACCCTAATCTCGCATCGACTGGAGAATGCGATAAAAAATAATAAATTGAGTGTACCCGATAGCCTACAGGAGATAATTATGCTCTCTCAACTCTTATTTTATCCCCGGTTTTAACCTGCTTAAATATTTTCGGGTCTCCAACCACTTTCCCAAAGACATTAACTGGATCCGCCGGCCTAATTTCGTTCCCCCGGCTTATCGGCGTCGGCCCAAAGAAAATGCAGAACCCTCTTCCGGGGGCCAGTAGCCTATATCTCCGACTTCGACGATCTCTTGGGAATTCTCTTCACCTATCTCTACGGGTATAGTGAAGTATATTTCGTCACCCCACCTGTTGGCTCTTGCTTCAAAAGGAAGCTTCTCCCAGATAGCTGCGGCTGTTTTTGGATTCTTATCCTCCAGGAGCTCCGCTTCAACGGCGCCGATCCTATCGCTTATAATTCTAATTTTCTTCATGTTCTTAAATCACCTTTCCAACCCCTTTTATTTCCAGAAAATTAGTGGCTACTATCACTATCTCGGTTGAAGATATTTAAGGTTATTGCCGCTTAAATTAATTTATGCACGGTAGAAGCAAGGTGAGTGTAATCGGCGTCGGCAATCTGGGCTCATGTATAGCGTATGAATTGGCAAATAGGGGTTTAGTCGACGAGATCGTTCTCATAGATATTCTCAGGGATTTAGCCGAGGGGAACGCTGCCGATATAGGGCAGGCTATTGCCTTCAGAAATAATACTAAAGTGTATGCTGGAGACTACAGCAATGCGGGCGATTCACAGATCATTATTATATCTGCCGGTAAACCTAGAACGCCGGAAATAAAGACTAGGCTTGACTTACTTGAAGTGAATAAGAAGATAATAGATGATGTGGCTAGAAACGTTAGGGAGATAGGTGGAGAACCAGTTATAATAACTCTGACAAACCCGGTTGACATAATGAATTATCTTCTATGGAGAAGCACTGGTTTTCCACGAGAGAGGGTTATAGGCAGCGCTGGTATGCTGGACTCCGCTAGATTCAGACATATTCTTAGCAAAAGATATAATGTGCCTGTTTTAGAGGTCGAAGCCTACGTGATAGGTGAGCATGGAGAGAGACAGGTGCCAGTTTTCAGTAAAGTAAAAATTAGGAATGAGAGGGTAGAGTTCACAGCATCTGAAAAATCTGAGATTATGGAGGAGCTTAGACAATCAGCTTTAGCAGTTATCTCGAAGAAAGGTGCGACGGTTTACGCGCCGGCAAACAATACTGTAAACATGGTTGAAGCTATTTTGATGGATGAAAAGAAGACCTATATATGTTCGGCGATTTTAAATGGTGAATACGGTTTAACGGGCGTAAGTATAGGTGTACCGGTTATATTGGGCAGGAGGGGTATTAAGGCAATAATTGAATGGGAGCTCAACGAAGACGAGAGAGAAGCGTTCTATTCGGGCGCCAGTAATATAAGGAGATCTATAGAAAGTGTCTGTTCAACAGATCATTGAAAAAGGGTTTTGAAAAATTTCTTATATAACTAAATGCTAAATTTTCTTCTATATGCCTAAAGTGATAAAGCATGAAGGAATTAAAACGAACAAAAAGCATTTGTCCAGAATGCTTAAGAGTTCTAGATGCTATCGTATTTGAAGAGAATAATATTGTCTACATTGCGAAAGAGTGCCCTGAACATGGCTCGTTCAGAGACATCTACTGGTCTGATTATGAAATCTATGAGCGGGCAAAGAAGTTTGATTTTATAGGCGAAAGCCTCGAAAATCCGAGAACCGTGACGCGGAACGGCTGCCCATACGACTGTGGAATCTGCCCGCAGCATAAATCACATACTGTGCTCGCAATAATAGATGTGACGAATCGATGTAACATGCGCTGCCCAGTCTGCTTTGCAACCGCCGGAACAACAGGCTACGTTTACGAGCCAACTATAAACGAGATAAGAGGAATGCTTATAAACTTAAGAAATAATAGGCCGGTCCCAGCAGAGGCTTTACAGATCTCAGGCGGTGAGCCGACCATTAGAGAGGACTTGACTGAGATAATTAGGATGGCTAAGGATCTAGGGTTTAAGCATGTTGAAGTTAACACCAATGGGCTTAGGATGGCTTCAGATCTAGATTTCTGCAGGTCTCTTGAGGAGGCGGGTGTTAGCACAATCTATCTGCAGTTTGACGGCGTATCGTCTGACGTCTATAAGTTTACTAGAGGTGTTGATTTAGTTGAGGTTAAGAATAAAGTTATAGAGAACTGTAGAAAGGCTGGCATCGACAGCATCGTTTTGGTCTGTACGCTCGTTAGAGGTGTTAATGACCATGAGGTTGGCGACATAATTAGCTTCGCCATAAAAAATTTCGATGTGGTTAGATGCGTGAATTTTCAACCGGTATCTTTGTGCGGCAGAATACCGGTTGAGGAGCGCATGAGCATGCGCATAACTATACCGGATTGGATGAAGCTCGTCGAAGAACAAACGAATGGTCAGATAAAAGCATCCGACTTTTATCCGGTGCCAACAGTTGTTCCAGTATCTAAGGCTGTTGGCGCTATAAAGAATAGGCGTTACGTAGAGTTTACAGCCCACCCACATTGTGGGATGGCAACATACGTGTTTATTGAGAATGGACGGATGGTGCCCATAACAAAATACGCGAATGTAGATAAATTCATTGAGTCTATGAAGAAGGTTTATGAGGAGGCTTCAAGGGGTCATGATATTAGGGCAAAAATGCATCTGATTGGAGCATTACGTTATGTAAGGTTTAGCATGCTTAAAAAATATATATGGCCGGTTCTAAAGACTGGGAGCTATAAGGCTCTGGGAGACTTGCATAGAAGGATGCTTATGATATCCGCCATGCATTTCATGGATCCATATAATTTCGACTTGGAGAGGGTGCAGCGCTGCGTTATACATTACGCTATTCCAGATGGAAGAATAATACCCTTCTGCACAATGAACTCTATACATAGACCGGTCATCGAGAAGTCTATGGGCGTTTCAGTTGAGGAGTGGAGGGCGAAGCATAGGGTTGAGTTGAGCGCAGTTACTTAGCAATCAAAACGCCCTTGAATGGAGAAAATTATAAATTGTAGACTTTCATTCTTCTCTTTTAGCCAAATATTATCCCGGGGGGAGCGAAATCTAAAATGGGTGGAAAGAAAAGATTAACGCTTTCACAGGCTGAAAAAGCTTTGATGAGGGAGGCGCAGAAGAAGGAGGGGAAAAAAGAGGGGAAGCCTAAGGAGACTGCACGCGTAGAGAAAAAGGTTGCAGGCGTAATTCCACCAAGCCCAAGAGACGATAAAATTATAAAGGAGATACAGAAAATGAAGGTTTTAACGCCTTATGCCGTAGCCTCACGCTTTAACCTACGCCTGAGCATTGCAAAAGATTTTCTGGAGGAATTGCATCGGCAGGGCGTAATTACATATGTTTCAGGCGGAAGATACATGAAGATATATAAACCTATCTAAAACGTTTTCCGCCATAACTATTAAGCCGTCTATAAAACTACTTTGTTTCTAGCCGTCTTCTCTATCACCATAGGTATTTAAAGGGCTCTTGGCAACTAATGTGATTTTATTGATATATACGATACTTAAAAGTATATATTCCACTTAAATATAATTATTCTTGAGAAACATATGGAGCAGAGAAGAATAATTTCCCTTGGAAGATCATCGCTTGTTATCTCTCTTCCAAAATATTGGGTTCAATTGGCTGGACTGAAGCCTGGAGATGTAGTTTCAGTAGCCATTAGCCGAGACCGCTCCTTAATGATTTATCCAGGGTTAAAGAAGGAATCTGAGGAGAAGAGCATAACGCTTTATGTAGAGCCGGACGAGAAGCACTCATTTATATCCCGGAAGATAATCGCCTGCTACCTTAACGGCTACTCAAATATTAAACTTGTCTCAAGAAACTTCTTCACCATATCTCAACAGAAGATTATTCAGAGAACCGCTCAAGCGCTTTACATGCGCATCATGGAGGCGGATGCGAAGGAAGTCAGTATGGTGACGTTTCTGGATGAATCAAAAGGCTCCGTCCAGATGGGGATTTCAAGAATGCATAAAGTCTCCAGCTCAATGTGCCGTGACGCCTTCACATCCCTCAGAGATCAGAACTCTGACTTAGCCAGATCAGTCTACAGCCTTGATGATGAAGTGGATCGCTTCTCATTCTTCCTCTTAAGGCTGATTCGTAAGGCGGCCATAGATCCCGCATTAGCGAATGAACTTGGGCTCGACGCTATCGACTGCCTTGACTATCAAACTTTAATCCACCGCATAGAGCAGATCGCGGATCAGGCTGCTAACGTCGCGAAACATGTAATAATGCTTAAGGGAAGGAGGAAAAGTATTTCTGATGTTCTTCGGGAGAAAATATGTAATGTCGGCTATGATGCAGTGTCTCTCTTTGATAGGGCGGTAAACGCCCTATTGTCTAATGAGGCGAAGGACTTAAACGATATTATTGAGAGTAATACTGTAATAGAGAAGTTAAATGAGGAAATTGCTATTTTAACCTTCTCGGAAGAAAAGAGTGCGGAAGCCATATGTTCCTGCTGCGCGTTACGTGATAGCATATTGCGGATAGCGGAGTACTCAGCTGATATAGCGGAGATAGCTATTAACCGATCCTACAAGCCACAATAGATGCCTTTACACCTTCTCTCTAGATCGGGGGCTTATAGTTATCGCGAGCTTTTTAGTCAGCGTTTCACCCTTTAGAATCCTTCTCGCTAGTTGAAAAGCGTAGTTGTAGTCGAAAACGATCGCCTTCTCGCTTCTCTTGGCTTCCAGCAAAATTTCCTGCTCCACCTTATACTTAAGTCTGCCTACCGCCAAAGCGCCTATGGCGAATATTCCGGGTAAAATCTCCCTCATGTCATCGTCGAGCTTTATACCTTCAACGCCGAAAGGCGGCACAGCGTTAACGTCAACTATAATTTTACTGAACTTCACGGCGTTTAAAGTCTCTCTATCGATGACTTGAATCCCAGCTCCCGCAGCGCAGAAAATGACGTCGGCTCTCTCCATAACTTCAATTTTCTTCTCCCTTGTTGGCGCAAATACGCCCTTAACCTCAGCACCATATTTTGCATGGAGCATATTAGATAGGTTTACAACATATTCTTCCCCATCCTTGCGCTGCGGGTTTGGGCTAACCACAGCGACTTCGCACCCTAACCTAGATAATAATATTGCAGCCGTCCTGCCGACAGGACCTGTCCCGAAAACCGCGCATCTCTTGTCCCTTAGGTTTCCAAGGTTTGAGTGGGCTAATGCATCCTCAACTTTCGCCACCATAGCTGCAGCTGTAGTGTATGCTCCGGCGGGGTCGATTATAACGCTGGTTTTAAATGGTGGAAACATTGACTCTTGGACAGTTCTCAGAACCTCCTCCGCCTTATCCATGTCTTTACCGCCGATAAAGAAGCATGTTCGCTTAATCCCCCTTAGATCCCTTGAGAAGAGCGCATCTTGAACTATCTTCTTCGCTTCGCTAGGTGAAACGTTCCCGTATGGGACCACGATGTTGAAGCCGGCGTCATAAGCCATACAGATATCGAATGGGCTGGCTTTCTCATCGGTGTCTAGAAAAAACAGTATATATGGGATTTCCTCGGATGATTTTCTGATAACGGGTTTTACTTGAATCTGTGTAGACTTCAGTAAATCCCCTAGCCTGCTTGAAGATGAGCTTTCGGCGAAGACAACTTTCTTCATTGGTTTAATAGTTTCCACTATGACGTTAACTGATTCCAGAATTTTTCTGACGCCTTCAATGTGCTCAGGGCTAGATATATGTATGCATGTAACCTCTGTCTTCTCGATTTTTCTAGCATTTTCTAGAATCCCCATAGCTATCCATCTTTCCCTAACGGAGAATTTAATTTCACGCTCAGCCTCTTCGATCTCTTGCTGAAGGCACTGGATAAAAGCAGCGAGATATTCCTCCTCAATGCTGTGCTCCTCCACCTCCTTCATAGAGAAGTCTTCAAGAGCTTTAATAGCTTCATCTCTCAGATGCTTCTTCTCGTCTATTAGGGACGCTAAACTCTCCCTAGCGTATTCATCTATGTCAACCGCAAAGAAGGGCACCTCTTTTCTCTTGAAGATCTGAGCGAGCAAGTTGTTCTTCATAAACTCTCTCAGCGAGCGATTACCCAACTCCTCAGTGGCGAAGTCAGGTTTAACTTCATCAATAAGCCTTTCGAGGAAACTGCAGAACGCTATGGAGGGCCTGAAGATAGCTGGAACCGAATTTCTAGAGAAATCTTTCAGGGGCTCTGCAACCCAAAATGGTTCGCTATATTCCTTCTCTACAACGATTACTTTCAGCATTTTGTTTTCCAGAGGGCTTATTTCAAGCACCTTCATTTTAGACACCTCTTTGTCTCTCAGTATTTAATTTGAATGTTAATATATACCTAATCGAAATATTATATATTTATGTTAATACGGTATATACTTGAAAATAGATAGAGAGTAAACTAAATATTCTCTTTATTCCCACAGCATCCCTGGCTTAAGAAGGCTCTTTTATTCAGGCATCCTCTTCGCTTTCTTCCTCAGCTTCCCTTTCCATACGTCCGGATTCCTCAGGTTCCCTCAGTAAAACCGATTTTTCTATAGATGCTTCCCTCATAATTTCTTCCGCAACATACACGTCTGCGCCAGCCCTCACCGTGAGCGCTATGATGTCGCTCGGCCTACCGTCCACTTTAATCTCGCCGCCGCCGGATTCAACGATAAGCCGAGCTAGGAACCTGTTCGACTGGAGATCATATATTTCTCCCCTCTTAACCTTAACGTTCACTTCATTAAGCACCTTCATCATGAAGTCATGGGTGTTGGGTACCGGTGATTGAAAGCCTCTCATAGCTACGGCTATTGATGAGGCTTCCGCCCCACCTATAGCTATTACTAAGACCCTTTCCCTCTCATCTTCGAGAAGAAGAACCGGTGTTAAACCGTAGGGCGTGTCGATCTGCGTGATTCCGGAAACCTGAACCTTGACAGATTCTTCCATACAATTACACTCATTCTTGTTTCACTATATTCTACAGTCCCCAAGATTATATACTTTTGGGTAGGCGCAGGACTGGTGGCAAAACTGGGGTTCCGGCAAACTAAAAACCTTTATCTCCATAATAAATAATGTTGATGGGGTGCTCGCAGTGGTTGGTAAAATTCCACCCAAACTTATGGAGAAAATAGTTTACATGAGACTCGGCGCCTTAGACCCAAACGTCCTCGTCGGGCCAGCTATTGGGGAAGACGCTGCGATAATTGATTTAAACGATGGAAGAGTTCTCATCGTGCATAATGACGCTATAACTGGCGCAAGCGAGATTTTGGGATGGCTCGCCGTCAACATAGTTGCCAACGATATAGCGGTTAGAGGCGCTAAGCCAAGATGGTTTCTAATATCCCTCTTTCTGCCCGAAGGATCCTCGGAGAACCTCCTGGAGGAAGTTATGACGCAGATAGATAGAGCCGCTAAGGATTTGGGGATAATGGTGATAGGCGGGCACACTGAAACAACATCTGGTTTAGATAGGCCTATAGCTGGCACAACAGCCCTGGGAATCGCTGAGAAGAATAGAATTGTGACAACATCAGGCGCGAGGGTCGGCGACTACTTGATCATGACTAAGACGGCGGCTATTGAGGGGACGGCGATACTCTGCACCGACTTCGCCGACACTTTAATGGATAGGGGTGTCGCCGAGAACGTGCTTAAAAGGGGCTCGAGGTTCATAGCGAATGTCAGCGTTATGAAGGAGGCGCTCGCATTGGCTGAGGAAGGCTTAGCTACAGCCATGCATGATCCTACCGAGGGCGGTTTACTTGGGGGTGTGGCGGAGCTAGCTTATGCCTCACATAAAACTATTGAACTTTGGGCTAATAAGGTTCCTATAGCTGAAGAAACCAGGATTGTAACAGATGTTCTCGGGGTAGATGCGTTGAGATTGATAAGCTCCGGCTCTCTCATAGCGAGCATCCCGCCAAGCAAAGTGGATAAGGCTATAAGCACACTACATGAGATTGGGGTCGAATCCACGGTTATCGGAAGAGTTAAAGATTATAGGGGCCACTTAGTTGAAAGTATCGGAGACCAGTCAATCACTTTTCTAGACGAGGTATATGTGGCTGATGAGCTGTTTAATCTATGGAAGAGACTAAAATCATAGCGGCGCTCACATCCTTTTAAATTGAAAGTCTTAAGAGAGATTAATGCCCCAGATCTTTAATTTTCCGGCTGAAAATCGCCCTGCGAATATTAGTCGCATAAGAGCTTTTCAATAGCCTTTTATCCATCATAGGAAATATTTTTGGTTAGTGTGGTGTAAGGAATGTCTAGGAAAACTCTCAGGGTTTCTAAGATTAAGGATGGCACGGTTATTGACCATATAACTAAGGGTCACGCCCTCAACGTGATTAAGATTCTAGGCATCGACGGGCGTAGCAACGGTGTTGTTTCGATAGCTATGAATGTCCCAAGCCAGAAACTTGGCGTTAAAGATATAGTGAAGATTGAGGGGCGTGAGTTAAATCCGGAGGAGGTTGATAAAATAGCGCTTATAGCCCCGCATGCAACAATAAATATTATTAGGAATTATAAAGTTGTCGAGAAGCAGAGGGTTAAACTTCCCTCAGTAATACTCGGAATTGTAAAGTGCACAAATCCAGCATGCATATCCAACATTGAGAACGAGCCCGTTAAACCGATCTTCTACGTGGAGAGAGAGGAGCCGCTTAGGCTCAGATGCCACTACTGCGGCAAAATAATGGGTAAGGAAGATGTGTTGGGACAATTTTAGCCGATAACCATTTCTGACCCAGCATATCCGACACTGGACGGCTTAAAGATGGATAAAAGACACATATTTTTAACGGGCCCGCCGAGAATAGGCAAGACGACTGTTGTGTTGAGAGTAGTGGAGGAGTTAAAAGGTAGAGGCGTTAAAGTTGGCGGCATGCTGAGCCGGGAAATCCTTGAAGGAGGCTTGAGGGTCGGCTTTAAAATATTGGATTTAGAAAGCGGCGATGAGGGCATATTGGCGCACATAAAACAGAAAAATGGGCCTCAGGTAGGTAAATACAGAGTGTGTCTAGAAGACTTAGAGAGGGTGGGCGTGGGGGCCATAGTTAAAGCGGCTAATCTATCTGACTTAATAGTTGTAGATGAAATTGGCCCAATGGAGCTTTACTCTAAAGTCTTCAGAGAAGCCGTTTTGAGGGCTTTGGATAGTGGTAAAATTCTTCTGGGCACGATACATTACAGGGTTAAAACATCTTTTACCAATATGATAAGGGGGAGAGTAGATGTGGAGATAATCACCGTCACATATAGTAATAGAGATGAACTCCCCAAAACGATATCTAGGGAAATTTTAAATAGAATTGGGCGGTAAGTAGATATGCTCATATGCGGCGTCGATGACGCTGGAAGAGGGCCGGTGATAGGCCCTCTTGTGATAGCCGGAGTGCTGGTTGACGAGGATGGTTTAGACAGTTTTATTCGTATGGGGGTTAGGGATTCGAAGACTCTATCTCCCAATAGGAGAGAGCATTTAGCCCATGAAATACTTAAAGTTGTTAGAGATTATAGGGTTGTTAAGGTTCCGCCTTCTGAAATAGATAATATTGTTGGTTCTGGCAGGAGACTTAACCGGTTAAATAGGCTTGAAGCCCGTGTTATGGCGTCTATAATAAGGGATCTTAAGCCAAACATAGCTTACGTGGATGCGTCAGACGTAGTGCCTGAGAGATTTAAGCAGCATATCCTTGAGGAAATACCCTTCAATGTTAAGATCATATCAGAGCATAAGGCGGATAAGAAGTATCCTGTTGTCTCAGCAGCCTCGATAATAGCAAAGGTTGAGCGGGACAGAGAAATAGAAAACCTTAAAAATAAGTATGGTGACTTTGGGTCAGGCTACCCGGCGGATCCAAAAACCATTAGATTCCTGAGAGACTGGGTTGAAAGATACGGCTCATACCCAGACTTCGTGAGGAAAACTTGGAAGACAGCGAAGAAAATGCTTATGGAGAAGGAGACTAGGCAGGGAAAAATCTTCAAGAATTTTTAATGGGATCAGAGTAAGAGATAAGCGGAGTATCCTGCAAATAATATCATGCTGGTGCTCTATAAATATGATTGGTGAAGAAGAGGTAATTAAGTTTCTTAGGGAACGTGGTGGAGCAACCCTAGAGGATATTTCATCGGTCCTGAAGATACCAAAGTATGGTCCGAACTCCGCATACGATATACTCCACTCACTGAAGTCTAAGAATATTGCCGAGAGAAGAGGGAGCATATGGGTTTTGACGGATAAAACTCGGGCTCAAACCATTATTGAAGAGGAAGATTCTTTGGGCTTTGATAAAAGTTTAGAAAAACTAACAAGAACAATTAGAGAGGCGGTGATGGGGCAGCAGAAGCTCATAGATATAGCGGTGCCAAAAGAGGATGAAAAAGGGAGAGAGAACGAAGCCGCTAAGCTTCGCTGCCAAAAAACTCTTGTAGGCCTTAAAACGGGAACCTTCCTAGACAGCCTATTTTTCAGTTTGGATGGTGAGCCTCTGGGAGGGATCCCTGCTTCAGGGCAGCTAGCCCTAATTGGACCCCTAGGAGCCGGGAAGAGTTTACTCGCCAGCGAGATCGCTCTCAGGGTGTCTTCTGAGAGAAAAACCCTTTTTGTTGTTCTTGATGATGTTTGGGAATCGAATAGAGTGTTTGATCTTCAATCCCGCATGAGGGTTAGGTCGGAGACCTTTCGATTAGATTGGGAACGCTTGAGTAAAAACCTCTATGTGTTTAGTCCACAATGCATTAATGGAGAATTTCTTGGCGAGTACGAGAGGATTATTAGCGGTTGCGGGGCGGATTTATCTCTATTGGATTCCGTGAATCAAGTTGAGCATCAGAATGTTTATAAACATGGAGAATCCGGCTTAGGATTAGCGGACATAGTTAACGTTAATAGAGCCTATGGAGTCACAGGGATATTTGTGATTCATTCTGGTTTAAATTATATGGAATCTACGCAAATCTCAGTGGGCAGCCTACCATTATGGTTGATGGACTGCGTTATTTCAATAACCCCGGTGGAACTCGCCCAGCCTTATCCCGGGATAAATTTTAGCGGTATTAAGGGTATTGAGAGATTAAGAATCGCTCAGATCTTTAAGTGCAGATTATGTGGATTTGATGGTAGAGGCATATTGTTTGGCATAACGAGGAGAGGATTAATTAAGCCGCTTGAATTTGATGATTCTGAGGGGTGATGGGGGCTTAAAGTTAATTGCTTAACCTTAATATGTTTCAGATATCGATATGTTTAGCCTTATCTATTACGCTCACGCTCCTATGCATGTTCGGCTTAAATAACTTTCTACTACTCTATCTCAGAGTTAAAGTGTGCCGGCAAAGAAAAGGCGCCGTCAGATTAGCAAACATCGAGGAGCGGCCGAATGTAACTGTTCAAGTCGCCACATACAATGAGGGGGCTATAGTCAGCAGACTGCTTGAAAGCTGTTTAAGGCTAAATTATCCAGCGGATAAAGTTGATATCGTTGTGGTTGATGATTCTATAGATGGAACCATAAGTATACTACGAGGTTATGAGGAGAAATATTATCCTAGGATAAAGGTTATTCATAGATCTGAGAGAACAGGGTATAAGGCTGGAGCCTTAAACGAGGCATTGAAGCATACTAAAGGCGACTACATCCTTATACTTGACGCAGACTCCATCCCTGAGCCGGATCTATTGAGGAAGACTATACCGCTATTTTTGGCAGACGAGAAATTGGGTTTTGTTCAAGTGAAACCAAGATACATTAACGCTGAGAGCTCATGGCTGACTAGAACCTTAGCCCTGATTAACGATTGGTTTGCAGTATTCCTCCAATCAACATTATCAATGTGCGGAATGGTGATAAGTTTTCTCGGGCATGGCGGGGTTTTTCGTAGAAAGGCTTTAGAGGATATCGGCGGATGGATGAGCGATACAATAACGGAAGATATGGATGCCGC
>JAOAJJ010000150.1 GCA_026414245.1 Candidatus Bathyarchaeota archaeon | reverse complement strand
AGGCTGAGGCTTTCACATGCTAGAGAATGGCTGAAGGATGAGAATCTATCCGAGAATCTAGTTGAGAGACTTAAGTCTATCGGAAACTGGCTTTCAGAGATAGCATCAAACTTTAATATTTCAATCCCTTTAATAAGGTTATGCGCTGGGCGGCGGTGGTGCCGTATACTTGGATGTAGAGGAGCGGTTAAACCTAATCGCCCGCAACGCTGAGGAGATAGTGACAATTGATGAGCTGCGCTCTCTACTAGAGACTGAGAGTAGGCCTAAAGCTTACTGGGGTTTTGAATGCTCCGGGCTGATGCATATTGGCATGGGGCTGGTCTGCGGCTCTAAGATTAAGGATGCCGCTAGGGCTGGATTTGACTTCACAATATTTTTGGCGGATTGGCATAGCTGGATAAATAATAAGTTGGGCGGAGTAATGGAGAACATACATTTGTGCGGCGAATACTTTAAGCAGTGTTTTGAAGCTCTGGGCGTAACCTCAGCCGGCAACGTTCAATTCGCCTGGGCTTCAGATATAGCGGGCGACATAGAGTATTGGGAGAAGGTCATAAGAATAGCCAAAAGCTCATCGCTTCTAAGGGTTAGGAGAGCTTTAACGATAATGGGGCGTGAGCTGGACATGGCTGATATAGAGACTGCTTGGATATTCTATCCATGCATGCAGGCAGCCGACATATTTCATCTAGATTTAGATATGGCATGCGGAGGCATAGATCAAAGGAAAGCGCACATGCTGGCTAGGGATGCTGCCGAAAAGATGGGTTGGAGGAAGCCTATATGCCTACATACGCCACTCCTATCCGGCCTGCAGCCCCCAACCGCCGGGTTTTCGGAGGGCAAGTTCGATGAAGACGCTAAGCTAAGCGAGAAGATAGGCGCAAAAATGTCTAAGAGCAAGCCTGAGAGCTGCATATTTGTTCATGACTCGCCGGAGGAGATTAGGGCTAAGATTAGAGCAGCATACTGCCCACCAAGACAGGAGGAGAGAAACCCGATCCTCGAGCATGCAAAATACATAGTTTTCCCCGAGCTAGGCTACATAGAGGTTCCGAGACCAGCCAAGTATGGTGGGCCAATAACCTTTGAAAGGTATGAAGATCTCAGAGAAGCCTATTTACGCGGCGAGATACATCCATTAGACTTAAAGAGCGGTGTCGCTGAAGCCCTGATTAAAATACTTGAACCAGTTAGGGAATACTTTAGGCGGAAACCCAAGCTACTAAATGATATGCTTAGATTAGAGGCTGGTCTAAAACATGAATAAAGCCAAAAGGGTGCTGGTTAACATCCCATTTTAACTAAATGCTGCTAAATCTTTAAGGCTAGATTTATAAGAGACTTTGTCTCTAGACATTAAATTATATGAGTGTGGATTTAGCGCCGTTGCTAACCTCCTTCACCATCATTTTCCTAGCTGAGCTGGGCGACAAGACACAGATATGCACAATTATGCTCTCGTCCAGATCATCAGCCCACTCAGTCTTCTTCGGCGCCATGGCTGCATTCTTCATAGTTGACGGATTAAGCGCACTGCTGGGTGGAGAGCTACTATACATGCTGCCGAGAAGCATAATTGGGCTTGCAGCGGGCATAACATTCATAGCTTTCGGCTTAGTCTCGCTTACCCGTAGAGAGAAGGAGGAGAATAGAGGCATGTGTAAAGATGTCGGTGCATCATTTTTCAGAGCTTTTTCGCTGGTTGCGTTGATGGAGCTGGGCGACAAGACACAAATCTTCTCAATCTTCCTAGCATCACAATTCGGAAGCCCAATGCTGGTCTTAGTAGGCGTCATGCTAGCCTTCACAACAATAACTGGCATAGGGGTTTTCTTAGGACATAGAATCCTGAGGGCTGTGCCGGAGAGGTTTCTGCGTATTGGGGCTGCTGTCACATTTATTCTATTTGGACTAATCCAAATAGTAGAAGCGCTGTTTTAAATTAGCATCCCACCCTTGAAGATTCACTATCCTTCTGGCTCAACGATCACCGCGGTTCCAGTGGCAGATATCACGATTATGCCCGCACCTAAGCCGAGGTCAGATGTCTCCAAATCCACTCCGACAACAGCGTTTGCCCCCATAGCTGCGGCTTTCGCCTTCATTCTTTCCAGAGCCTCTGCACGCGCCTTCTCGATCTCCGTTGCGAAGGCTTTGATCTCGCCGCCAAACATGGTTTCGATGCCTGCAATGAATCTTCCAAGCATGCCTCTTGTCCTAGGGGATGAACCGGTAACTATGCCAAGCACCCTCTTAATTTTATAGCCTGGTATAGTGGGCACCGTGGCCACCATAATGCTACTTATTGATTGTAGGGATGCGCCGCATTTCGGGCAGAACCTGGCGCCCTCGTTAACCTCTGTCTCGCATGATGGGCATCTCATTTAAACCACCTAGAATTCACGAAAACTTAATAGTTAAGGGATCTTTTATGATTTTTGTTGTTAAAGTGGGAGGTGACTGTTAGATTTGAACAAGACCCTAAACTTAACAGTGAGGTTATATGATCAAATAGGCGTCATAAACCCGCATATCTTCGGACATTTCATCGAACATTTAGGCCGATGCATCTATCCGGGCATATGGGTTGGAGAGGATTCCAGAATACCTAACCAAGAAGGGTTGAGAAGAGACTCTGTCCACGCATTCAAATCCATCAGCGCACCTATCATAAGGTGGCCTGGAGGATGCTTCGCGGATATATATCATTGGGAGGACGGCGTAGGCCCTAGAGAGTATAGGCCTAGAAGGGTTAACATATGGTGGGGCGGCGAGGAGCCGAATGAGTTTGGAACGGATGAATTTATTAGGCTGTGTAGGCTTACTGGCGCAGAACCATATATATGCGCCAACGTTGGCTCCGGAAGCCCAAGCGAAGCCTTAGCTTGGCTTGAATACTGCAACTACGCTGGTAACAGCAAGTATGCGAATCTTAGGTCGAAGAATGGTCATCCGGAGCCATACAGAGTGAAGTATTGGGGTGTTGGAAACGAGAATTGGGGTTGCGGCGGCTCCTTTGACCCAGTGTACTATGCTTGGGAATATCGTAGATTCGCAACATTCCTTAAGCAGGCTGATCCCTCCATTAAGCTAATAGCGTGTGGGCACATTTCACGAGACTGGAATTACAGGTTTATGGAGGCTTTAAGGGACTTTATCCACCTGGTAGATTACCTTTCAATACACTACTACTTCGGTAACCCGCAGCGCTACGGCGGCGACATCGATTTCAGCGACGAGCAGTATCTAAACCTACTCTTCGATATTCAGCACCTCGAATACCAGATTCAGCAGGCAATATTCGCGGTAGACTTCTTCGCCGAGTGTAGAAAAAATATAGATATATCTGTCGACGAGTGGGGTGTTTGGCATCCGCAGGCAACTGTTGAGAGCGGCTTATACCAGCAGAACACTTTGAGGGACGCT
>JAOAJJ010000149.1 GCA_026414245.1 Candidatus Bathyarchaeota archaeon | reverse complement strand
GCATAGCACGTCTCAGCTCTCGCAAGATCCCTAACACTCATCCCCCCAAATATGGCGAAGGATAGGGCGTTTATTCTTTGGGCTACACCCTCACCGCCAACTATCTGCGCGCCAACTATCTTCTCGGTCTCCCTCTCAGCTATAATCTTTATTCTCAGCGGCATGGCGCCTGGATAATAAGTCGCCCTCGTCCTTCCGCTTAAAGTCATGGAGACGGTTTCTATACCCGCTCTTCTGGCGGAGGTCTCGGTTAAACCCACAGCGCCTATCTCTAAGTCAAAAAGCTTTGTGACAGCGGCTCCTAGAACGCCTGGAAATGTGGCGTATCCGCCGGCGGCGTTTATCCCAGCGACCCTAGCTTGACGAACGGCTGCTGTTCCAAGCTGGCATATTGTTGGACGCTTAGTTATCAGGTTCACTGTCTCGGCACAGTCTCCACATGCGTAAACATCTTTGATATTTGTCTCCATTCGCATATTAGTCTTAATCAGCTTTGTTTCGCCGAGCTCTATGCCAGCCTTCTGAGCTAGCTCAACATTGCCCCTGACGCCTGTCGCCACGACCACTATGTCGGCTTGAATCTGCTCGCCGGCAACTGCTACACATGTGACTTTATCGTCACCCAATATTTCTTCAACAGATCTACCAGTAACTATCCTTAAATTGTTCTTCTCCAGTTCCCTCTGAACAAAGTCAGCCATATCCTTGTCAAGCATGGCTGGGAGAATTTGGGGCAGCAGCTCCACAACTGTTGTCTTTAACCCCCGCTCAACAAACGCTACGCCCAGCTCCAGACCGATTAAACCAGCCCCGATCACAACAGCCGACTTAGCTCCGTCAACAGCCTGATTAATCTTCTCACCGTCATCTATGGTCCTCAGCACATAGACGCCCTGCTTCTCCCTACCCTTAATCGGCGGCATAACGGCTTTCGCGCCCGTAGCGATTATTAGGCTATCGTATTGAAGTTTCTCCACTCTTCCATCCTTATATTGGACTTCAAGAGTCTTAGCGTTGACATCTATGTCTGTGACATTTGATTCAAGCCTCAGATCCAGCCTGTTCATTCTAAAATAGGATTGCGGAAAGACAATCAGGTCTTGGAAGCTCCTTATATGCCTGCCTATCACGAAAGGTAGCCCGCATCGGGAGTACCCGGCGTAGCGCTCATTTGTGAGTAGAATTATCTCAGCCTCTCTGTCGGTAAGCCTGGCGGCTGCAGCGGCGTCGCAGCCAGCTGCATGAGCCCCGATAATAACTATTCTCCTAGCCATCGCCTTCAACTCTTCTTAGCGATTTCCCTATGCCACTCCACAGCCTGCTCAAATGTCATCAGGGCTTTAAGGTCCTCTCTTAGGTTTGCCGGCTCAACCACTATAAGCCAACCCTCACCGTAGGGGTCTTCGTTGATTAGCTCCGGTCTCTCGCTCACCCTACCATTAACCTCGACAATCCTCCCGCTTAATGGTGAGACGAGGTCTGATACCGCTTTAACGGACTCAAGGGTTCCGAAGGGTTCCCCACGCCTAACCTCAGCCCCAACGCTCGGCAGCTCGGCGAAGACTATTTCACGCATCTGCTTCTGCGCGTAATCGGTTACTCCGATTCTAGCTCTTCCATCCTCAACCTTAACCCAAATCCACTCCTTAGAATAGTAAAGCCCCTCGAGAACTTCGTATCCTTCAACATTAACCATGTCCTTCACCTTAAGCAAATATCTAGGGGCTTCTTAATTTAAAATTAACGTTAATGTAATGGAGGGGAAAGGGGCAAATAGTGTCTGCTGGGAGGGGTTTAGTGAAATGGCTAAGCTAGCCTTTATTTCGGGTCCCATACAGGGCGTGGAGGGAAAGCAGAATTACAGGGAGAAGATGAGAAGAATTCTGGTGAAGCATGGTTATGAGGTTATAGATCCATGGCTACGTGAGAGAGTAGTTTATCGGGCTCCATCAGCCAGCCAAGCGAATCAGGCTCCTCCAAGAGACTTCATTAAAAGGGATCTTGAAGACATTGATAGATGCGATGTTTTAGTCGCCTATATGCCTAGGCTCTCCGCCGGCACATGTATGGAGCTTTTTTACGCTAAGCTTAAGGGTAAGAAGACAATTGTCGTCTGCAGGCTTAGAAACCCAAGCCCATGGATAATAGAGCACTCTGACGTAATCGTTAGAAATTTCAGAGAGCTCGGAAAGTTTCTGAGGGAAGACTGTTTCCACTAGCTTACCGTCTCACATGACACTATGACTGTTTCCCAGCTCCCTCAATCTTCTCAAGAAAATCTGATATTGAAGAAGCCTTAACAAGGCTCTTGACAACAATTGTTTTTCCACGAAGCAGGTCGAAGAGCCTCCTAACCTCCCTATCCTCCAGCTTAGCAATATTTATGAAGATCATCGATGAAAAATACTGTGCGAATAAATATGGATCCCTGCGTATAATGAAGGGGGCTTGCTCGGCGACAAGCCTAAAAGTCCCAGCATCCTCAACCTCAATAAATTCCTGAACCATGCCCCAACACCCCGAAATAATCGAGGAGCTGAACAGAATAATTAATGTTTTGCTTAAAAACGCCTGCACCCTTAATCTTCTCGGCTCATCGTCTCCCTCAAATGATCCCTTATTATCGTCTTCAGCGCCTCAACGCTGTCCACGGAGCTCACTGCTCCCCCATATTTAATTACGCGTTTTACATCGTTTGGGTCAGCGTAGGGTAAACCGTCAATCCATTTGACATCTAGCTCATCAGCATGGATCACCGGTATATGGTTTTTCTCGAAGGTTTCAAGGGCTTGATGCGACATGGCTCCATTGATGACGACGGCTTTAACCCCTCTTCTAATCAGGTTTTCAGCCGTCGATGAGCCTCCACCGCTTGGATCTATTATGAGGACGATGTCGCCTGCCCTAACATTATATAATCTAAAGGCCTTATCTAAGCCCTCCCTGGTGAAAGACTCGATAGGCTTTAGTAGAATCAGCCCCTCCCTATACTCTGAACCGCTTAAAGATTGGAGTCTACTAAGCATCTGCTTATATGCTTCGATCTGAGTCTCCCGCTCCGAGACTTTATCCCTGAGAGTCTTTATCTCCTCATGGAGTCTCCTGTATTCGCGCTCCCGCCTTATCTGAAGGATCTGTTCACCTCTGATTTTCTCTAGAGCCTCCCTTAAATTCTCGATTTCAGCCTCCAGAGCCTTCACCTTAAGCTGAAGCTCCCTGTTAGCTTCCCTGAGGATCCTGTTCCTCTCCCTCTCCAGCATAAGCCTCTGCGTTAAATTTTCAATAATCTCCTTCATCCTCTCCTCACCCGTTAAGGCAGCTCCAATAATAGGGCTCCTCTCAACCTTACTCTCTCTAAGAACCTTTATCGCCCTAGATATGCTGTAGCCTCTGGCGACAAGATCTTTAACATCCTCTGATGAAACTTCGCCCCCCACATCCCCCAGCTT
>JAOAJJ010000148.1 GCA_026414245.1 Candidatus Bathyarchaeota archaeon | reverse complement strand
GCTCTAGCCATATTAACCGAGGGGGTCACAGCGGCTGTTTACTCCGAAGGCATAGCTAAAGTAGCGGTGAAAGTGAACGCTGACGGATCGAGATACTTGGCTATATATTTCGCTGGACCAATACGCTCAGCCGGCGGAACCGAAGCAGCCCTGACACCAGTCATCGCGGATTTTGTTCGTCGTCTACTGAAGCTAGACCGCTACAAGCCAACTAAAGAGGAGATAGAGCGCTTTATCGAAGAGCTGAGGCTCTATGAGCGAGAGGTCGGCCGTTTTCAGTATAGCGTTTCAGATGAGCAATTAAAGTTCACGCTTGAGCGGGTCCCGGTGGAGATAACTGGGACGCCCTCTGACCCAGTGGAAGTTTCATCTCATCGCAATCTGCCGCGTATAGAGACTAATCGGGTTCGCGGCGGGGCGCTTAGAGTCGTGAACGATGGTATTATAGGAAGGGCGTCGAAGGTCCTGGCTGTTGTTGAGGATCTTGGGATTGAGGGTTGGGAGTGGCTTAGAGAAATTAAAGAGATAGTTAATAGGGAGAAGGGTAAGCCTTTAGCTAGCTTCATGGAGGAGGCTCCGGCTGGACGGCCAATACTATGTTTCCCATCGAGGAAGGGGGGTTTTAGGCTTCGGTATGGTAGGTCGAGAAATACGGGGCTTTCAGCGGTCGGTGTTCATCCATTAACTATGACTGTCTTACAGAACTTCTTAGCTGGCGGGACTCAGCTTAAGATTGAAACCCCTGGGAAGTCTGGCATCGTTATGCCTGTAGATTACATTGAGCCTCCGGTAGTTAGGTTGAGGGATGGATCTGTAGTTAGAGCCTCCTATAATAACATAGATGTGGTTAAGAGGGAAGCTGAAAAAATCCTCTTTTTAGGCGACATACTCATAAGTTTCGGCGACTTCCTCTATAACAACAGAGCTCTTCTACCCCCCGGATACTGTGAGGAATTCTGGCGGGAAGACCTTAGAAGAGCTATCATCGAAGGGTTCAACAACAATATTGAAGAGGCTGCTTCAAAAGTTGGGATTTCACCCTCCTCGCTAAAATCCTATTTAGACAACCCCTTTGATAACAAGCCTAGCGTTCAAGAGTCCATTCTGTTAAGCAGGATGCTAAGGGTTCCTCTCCATCCATCCTACACATATTTTTGGTCTAACATAAACCTAGAGTCTCTTAAGAAGGTTCGGGCTTGGCTGCTAGGCTCAATTATTAAGCGTGAAGGGGAACTGGTTGTCGAGATCCGCGGTAACTATGACTTGGAGGTTAAGGATGCTCTTGAAGACATATGTATACCACATAAGGTTTTTGGTGGAAGCCTTATTATTGAAGGCTGCGATGCGCATGCCTTTGCAGTCTCACTCGGATTAGACAATTCTAAGTTAGAAATCTCTGAAAACCTATCAGTCCTAGAGAATTTGTCACTTCTTAGCGGCCTAGTTTTCAGGGATAAAGCCGCATCATTTATAGGGGCTAGGGTTGGGCGGCCGGAGAAAGCTAAGGAACGTGAAATGAAGCCTCCGGTTCACATCCTGTTTCCAGTTGGCTTAAGTGGTGGAGCGAAGAGAGATTTAATGAAGGCTTACGAGAAGAACGCCATCAAGGTTGAGATAATAAGCCGAGTTTGCCCGAATTGCCGGATGATAACTTTTAAGAGAATATGTCCAAGCTGCGGGGCGGAGACGCTTCTCAGGTTTATTTGCCCTAAATGTGGTAGGGAGGTTGAAAAGGATGAATGCCCAGTATGTGGAGTTGAGGCTAGAAGCTTTTGTCAACAAATAATTTCCATTAGGGACTTGATCGACGAAGCTTGCCGAAAGATTGGCTATAGACCTGAGCAGGTTAAGGGTGTGAGAGGTTTAACAAATAGGACTAGAATACCTGAGCCGATAGAGAAGGGAATATTGCGAGCCAAATACAACATTTCTGTCTACAAAGACGGTACTGTAAGGTTCGATGCAACTAATGCGCCTCTAACCCACTTTAAACCCTTAGAGATAGGGGTCTCAGTGGAAAAGCTTAGGGAGCTAGGATACTCGCATGATTATCTTGGCAATCCGCTAAATGATCCTGCGCAAATATGCGAGCTAAAAGTTCAAGACGTTATAATTCCATGGAAGAGCGCTGAACATCTGGTGGCAGTAGCAAAGTTCATTGATGAGCTTCTCGAGAAAGTTTATGGGCTTCCATCCTTCTACAGGATAGATAAACCGCAAGATTTAGTCGGCCAACTGATAATAGGTTTAGCGCCACATACATGTGCCGGCGTTTTAGGTAGGATAATAGGTTTCACTAAACTCAACGTTTGCTTCGCCCACCCCTTCTGGCACTCGGCTAAACGTAGGGATTGTGATGGCGATGAAGATAGCATAATGCTCGCCTTAGACGCCCTAATAAACTTCTCAAGAGAATATCTCCCAGACCAGATAGGTGGAATAATGGATTCCCCGCTTTTTATAATCCGCATAGTTATGCCTGAAGACGTTCAGAGGCAGGCGCATGAGTTTGATGTTGCAGATAAATATCCTTTAGAGTTCTATGAGGAAGCTATTAAAGGGCGGCCGGCTAGGGATCTGCTACCGCTCATAGATATAGTTAAGCATAGGTTTAATTCCGAATCGCGTCTTCAAGGCTTCATGTTTACTGTGCCGACATCGAGTATAGAGGCTGGAAACAGGGAGAGCGTATATAAAACCTTAAAACGCATGAGCGATAAATTGAATGCTCAGTTGGGGTTAGCGGAGAAAATTAAGGCTGTTGACGCCCATATTGTTGCGGAAATAGTCTTAAACACCCATTTTATCCGTGACATAGCTGGAAACCTAAGAGCCTTTGCAACGCAAAGCTTCCGGTGCAAGAGATGTAATAGGCGCTTTAGGAGGATCCCGCTTAAAGGCGCGTGTCTGGAATGTGGTGGCGAGTTAACGTTAACTGTGCATAGAGGTACAATAGAAAAGTATTTGGAGGATGCCTGGCGCCTAGTCAAGAAGTATGGTATGTCTGAATACTATGCTCAACGCTTAACTTTAATCGAGGAGGAGATTAACTCGCTTTTTGAGAGCGGCAGAAATATGAGGCAATCTAACCTCTCAAAGTTCCTTAATGGGGCATGAAAAGGCTTTTTATGGAAGGATTATAAAGATTCATTGTTAGATTTGCTCTATTTCTCCCCTCAATGCTCTTATAAACGTTGGTGCTACAGAAACCTTTGCATACTCATTCTCAACGCTGTCCGTTCCCGCAACTTCTTCAGCACCGCTCTCTAATATAATCTTTATAGAATCCTTAAGAAGTAGGACGTGTGATGCGCCCACAAAAACCCTCCTAGCACCCTGCTCCTTAAGTATCTTCACAGCGTTCGCCGCAGTCCTACCAGTACTTATTATGTCGTCTATTATTATGGCATCTCTTCCCCGAACTCTCAGATCCTTCGAAAATGTAATTACTGTCTCTTATACACATCTCC
>JAOAJJ010000147.1 GCA_026414245.1 Candidatus Bathyarchaeota archaeon | reverse complement strand
ATACTAATCCGTGTGGTGAAGAGAACCTTGAGAGGGCTGCGGATATTTTCTTATCTAACCCGTAGCCTTTACCTATAAGGTAACTGCCAACTATCACTAGCCCTATAATCCACGCCCATGTCCAAATATCATACTTTATGAAAACCGCTAAAAAAGATAGCGTGCCAAGCATCACAAGTAGAACCCCAGGTAAACCGAGAAAAATCCGCGAATACTTCGGCTCCTCAAGTATTTTCCTCAAGTATTTTGAGAAGAGCGCAGCTGTAGCCTCTATGGTTTCGCTATGCTTCACTATGACGCGCCTCACTGATGAGATCGGTATTCTAGACTGTATTAATGGTAGAATATCCTCGTCTGAAAAACCGTCTGTAACAAGGATTAGGCTGCTCGGATTAAATCTTTTTAAGACCTCATTAAGCTCTGAAATAAGTTTCCTGTCTGAAGATATACCGCCAAGCTCTGAGCCAGCTATCGTGGCAACTTGGCATAAAACGCCCCCCGACTCGCTCCGCTCTAAGTTATCGCAGATTCTCACAGCCTCAAACATGGCGTTAGCGTCGGCTTCCTCAGGATCGGCTAGCAGAAGTTTAAGTGCGGCGTCGATGTTCTCTTTTTTGCCTATGATCGGTGTCTTAACGCCAGTTTTTTTACCGACATCGTTATCTCTGTCAACACAAACAACTAGTATGCGCTCCTCCCCCTTACTCTCGGAATTTTGTTCCCTTTGACCCAGCATCACTTTTCTCCCATAATACCGAAAAATATTATGATTATCCTTAGAGATAAGCTTTAATATAAAATTATATATCGGCTAGATCTGGCTGAAAACACCCATCTTAAGGTTCTTCCTCCTCAACCAAAATCTTAAACTCCTCAAATGAGACTTTCTCCCCGCGTTTAATCTTCTCTAGGGCTTCCCTCTTTACTTTTTCTTTTATGGCGGTGATGGATTCACGCTTCCTCCGCTCTTCCTCCTCTCTAATGAGACTCCTAATGGTATGGATTTGGCTGAGCAGCTCCTTACGCTTAAGGTGGAGCTTTGCTGCTTCACCCCTATTCTCCATATACCTGCTGTTAACATCATTTAACTTACTTTTTAATTCATTAACCTCATTAAGCGTTTTAACCATCATATCGTGAAAACTCTGGCTTTCCGCAGCGCTCTCAGCAATCTTCCTCCTATATAAGGCGATCTCATTCTTTATCTCTCCGAGGCGGTTTTCTAAACCCCTAACCTCTTCCTTCATAGATTTAATCTTGCGATAAAATTCCATCTGCCTCTCCAAAGCTCTAATTTTCTCAATAATCTTTTGCTCTTCAGCTATGGGCATCGGGGTTGTTTGAATCTTCCAATCTAGGTCAGCGATCTCCCTCGCCAAAATTTCCTCACTCTTAGCCGGCCTAAACCTCAAATAATCCTTAATGCTAAGCTTCAACCCCTTCAGGGATTCGAGCTTTTCCCCATACTCCCGCTTAAGTTCGGCTAAAATAGCCTTAAAATTTTTAACTTCTTCATTTAAGCTATCACGCATACTCTTATACTCCAACGCTTTAGCTCTAAGAGCCCTTATTTTACCAACTAAAGCTTTCTTTTCCTCAGCAAGCCTACGCGCATCCGCATTTTTATTCTCCAGCTCAGCGAGCAATCCTGAAGCCTCTAGCTCTAGGCTGGCGAGCCTACGCTTTAGATCCTCACACAAGGTTTCAACGCTCCTATATTCTAAAAAAACATTCAGGCTAAAAATTTATATACTTGGATGGATAATCCATCCAAGTATGAAAACCGCTCTAAACAAACAGTTATTTTCGACAAAAAATCTGAGTTTAATTATTTTAATTACTTCTGTTAGCTTGGCGTCAAATTATGCCATGATCGGTGTGCCTAACGTCAAGTTTATGGATCTATTTGTTTTTATAGGCGGATACTTGATGGGGCTTGTTCCGGGAGCTATAGTTGGGGTTTTAATTTGGCTTATATATGGAACCTTGAACCCCTACGGTTTCAATTTAATTATACTCGCTGCGACATGTTTAGGCGAAACCTTTTACGCCGTAGCTGGCTGGCTGTCGGCAAAGTTTGAGTTATGTCCAAACGTCCGCTCTATAAGGGAGCTGAATGGAAGAGAACTTTGGTTAACAAACTTAAAGTTTGGCGTTATCGGTTTTCTTGCAACCTTCTTCTACGACTTATTTACAAATATAGTTTCTGTCGTTATAGTTGGGTTGCCGCCGCTCATAGCTATAATATCAGGGGCACCCTTCGCGGCAGCCCATGAAGCATCCAATTTTATCTTCTTTTTCTTCGGCTGCAGCCCGCTCATCTTCGCGATCAAAAAATTACCATTCATAAGGAGGTGAGAAAAACATGAAGGAGAAAAGTATATGGATGTGGTCTTCTCTAGGGCTCGTCTGCCTATTAATTATCGTGTCATATCTTGCAGCATACTACTATAATGAGAGCAGCATTTACCGAAGCCTTTACGAGAGAGCCGCAGCCGACCTAAAGAGACTTACTATGCCGGTAAACATTCTAATCGACTATGAAAATGGAACAAAAGTCTGGTACAATAATACCGCTGTCCCCAGAGAGACTAACGTCTTGATGGCGACTAAAATTGTTGCAAGCGTTGAGGGCACAGAGTATCCTGAGATGGGCACCTTCGTTGACAGCATAAACGGTGTTAGGAATGAGGGCGGCAGGTACTGGATATGGTATATATGGAACCCAGATAAAGGAAGCTGGGAGTGGGGGCCGGTTGCATCCGATAAATATATCCTACATGAAGGCGACACCATAATGTGGAAATATGAAAAATTCTAGAGGCGGCTGTGGGAGAACGCTATTACTCAAATAAGCCTATGAAATGAGGCAGTAAGTTTTCTTCATAATGTTTTCACGCAGCCTTATTTTCAGGATATCCTCTTAGGTTAGGGTGGAAAGCATTAGAGAAGGCTTTATTTTATTCGGTTAAACTAAAGGTTGTGGAATTCTGGCGAGGAAAGATCCCCTGTCGGGAAGCCTCATCCATAATTCTAGTATAGATTTTTTGATCATAAACTTTAACTTATTTTTAATCCAACCTTATTTAGGGTTTTCATAAATATGAAGAGCCCCCAAAGTGGCAAAATAATGCTCTTCTGCGTGCTTTTGCTGCTGCTATGCTCAACCACACATCTCCCACCCGCCGCCCCCATTAAACCTAATGAAGTTGAGCTATTGTTGAGGTTCAAGCCCGGCGTCAGTAGACGTGTTAGTGAAGCCCTTTTAAACTCTCTCGGCGCCAAAGTCGTTGACGAGATGCCGTGGATAGATGTCCTAGTGATCTCCGTTCCCAGCCACGCATTAAACAATGTTAAGTCCGCTTTAATGAGAAATCCCATTGTTGATTTCGTTGAGGAGAACCATTTAGTTAAACCCATGCTTGAGCCTAACGACCCCTACTACTCCAACCAGTGGCATCTCCCGAATATAGATGCGCCAAGGGCGTGGAA
>JAOAJJ010000146.1 GCA_026414245.1 Candidatus Bathyarchaeota archaeon | reverse complement strand
ATATGATGCTGACGCTAGAAGGAAGATTCTGAGTTCTGGGATAAATCTTTTCGACGTTATGATGGAGGCTTCATCCTACGATACTGTTGCGAGGGAGCTTGTATCAGGCATGGATATATCCTTTAATATTGGCTTTAGGGAGATGGTTGAGACGCTTAATATAACTAAGGATATAAATGCCGCCGTAGTCCACACCTTCCTGAGAATACTCTCAGAGTTTCCAGACACCTTTATAGCTAGGAAGATCGGTCTTAAGAAGGAGCGTGATATCAGAAGAGCTGTGGAGCTTGGCGTAAGAGAGACCGGCTGGATATCTGAAGCCGCTAAGAGAATACTTGAGCTGGGCGGATTAACGACCTGTGAGGGGAAGGCAGCCCTATGGGAGCTGGATGAGAGACTTCAGAGTCTCGGTAAAGATTACAGTCCCGGAACAACAGCGGATCTAACAGCCTCATCGATAATGGTCGCCCTACTAACAGGCCTGAAATTCTAGGATCTGATGGTGCTTAACCTTGGCGCTTAATCAGTCCATCAAGGCTCGTGAGGGCGACTTCATAGAGACTGTGGAGGGTTTAATCTTCGATGTTAAGGGGCTTGTTCATCCGCCGGACAGGGTGATAGCCTACCTGAGATACCTTGAGAGCCCTGAGGGCGATAGGGTTAGAGGATCCAAGAGATACATGAAGGTTTATTCGTTGAGTGACAGAGACGCCATACTGAGGCGGAATTATCCGCATTACGTTTACTATGATGATGTTTTCGGCGAGTGGCTTGAGGGTGCGCTGAAGAGCCTCATCACAGTGCATTATCAACCAGTAAAGAAGGCTTTAAGCCTAGTTAAGAGGCGTGATCTCAGCGCCATTGAGGCTCAGGCTGTCAGGTTTATTCAGGAGCTCCGTGACTATGCGGGCATCCATTCAAGTAGTATCGGTGTTTCAGGCTCAATACTGGTGGGGCTATACGATTCCAGCTCCGACATCGATGTCGTCGTTTACGGTAGGAGGGAATCCGTAGCCGCCTATAGTGGATTGAAAGCGCTCTTAGGCGAGAGGAGAAACGGTTTCTCGCCATACGGTCTCGACGACCTCAAGAAGCTTTACGATTTCCGGTTCACAGATACGCGGATACCGTTCAACGAGTTCTGTAAGGTTGAGTTGAGGAAGGCTTTCCAGGGAAAATTTTTGGGCAGAGACTTTTTCGTCAGATTCGTGCCCGATTGGGATGAGGTCTACGAGAGATACGGTGATAGGGTTTATAGGAGCGTCGGCTATGCTAGGGTTAAAGCGCTTGTAGAAGACGATTCAGAAGCATTATTCACGCCATGTATATACAGGGTCTCTGAGGTTAAGCTGCTTGAAGGCGAATGTGATACTCGGATGCTAAGGGAGATAGTTTCCTTTAGGGGGAGATTCTGCGACCATGCTAGAAGAGGCGAATACGTTATTGCGCAGGGTAAGGTTGAAAAGGTTATTGAGAAGACTGGATGCGAATATTATCGAATGATTTTAGGCGCAAAACCCTCAGACTTCATGATAGTTAAAGATACGCTACAATAGCGGCTTCACATAGTCTCCCCCACGGGCTTCCTGAGAACCTACGAGAACCCTATGATACTCTTCGCCCCTCCTATTGTCGAAGACCCTCTCCAGCTTCCCGTAGGCAACTATCCTCTCACCCCTATTACTTATACCCGCGTAAAGCCCCTCGTAGGAGGCAACCTCACGTATATCGTTAACCCGCGGCCCCTCTAAGACCTTGACATCCTCAACGAGGTATTTTGATGGCATGAAGTCGGATTCTGAGTCATCGATGACGGTCGCCGTGATCTTAACCATACCTTTAGCCTCAAAAACCCTGTCACCGTATTTCTCCCCAACCTCCCACTCAAATTTAGCTGGATGCAGTGAGAAGACTGTCCCCTGAAATAACCCTATGTTCCATTTCCTCTCCAGAAGCATCTTAGCCTCCTCGTATGTGAGCGGATAGAGCCTCGACTTGTTTAGGCACCATTCCTCAGCCCTAACGCCACTAAACCTCTGTATGTCTATTTTTCTAGTGGAGTGGATTTGCTGGAGTGTGTTTCTCACCTTTCTGGAATTTTCCTTGCCATAAACTGTTAGGTCTATGTCTGAGAATGGTTGGTGTATCCCTAAGAGGATTGAGCCGGTTACGCCGAAGTTCTCTAGCGGGACCCCGCTCTCATCGGATATTCTGAGAGCTAGATCCAACGCCTTCCTCTCTAAGGGATCTAATCCATCTCCTCCGGCTTCGTTTAGCTTCCTCATTTTCTCTTCCGGCTTAAAATGGAAGGATATTTTCTCAATAGGGACAGCCGACATATTTACACCCATAACATGGGAATAATAGAGGTATTCTGGGTGCTGCTCAAGAAACTTAAGGGTGTCTATTAGCTCAAGCATCGTATAGTGTCGCATGATTCGACGGAACCTTAAGTCACCTCTACCCCAAAGACCATCCTCGGCGGGAACATATTTAATGTATGAAATCACCCTATCAGGAGGGTGAATCGATCCAATAACGCAGAATAAGAAGCCCTCAATCGTCTGGATGAAATCCCTATCCCTAAACCCGCGCTCCAAGGCACCCCACCATAACTTAAATTAACACACCATAAACATGAGTTTATTTAAAGTGATCGCTGATAGAGCCGAGTGGAAAATATCTTAATTAAGTTAGGTGGAATTAATTATTTTTGGTGGCGGGATTTGGAGCGGCGTAGGTATGGTAGAACCAGCATTGAGCTCTCGGTTGTCGGGTTCGGCGGCATCCTTGTTATGAATGAGAGCCAAGAGTCTGCTAATCGAATAGTTTCCGAAGCCATCGAGAGGGGAGTAAACTACTTCGATGTTGCTCCAAGCTATGGTGACGCGGAGGAACGTTTAGGTCCTGCGCTTAAACCCTACCGTAGCTCAGTTTTCCTCGCATGTAAAACAGCTAAACGCTCCAGAAAGGATGTTTGGGAGGAGCTTCACCAGTCCCTTAAACGGCTGCGCACAGACTACTTTGATCTATATCAGCTGCATGGGGTCACAACCCTCGAAGAGGTTAACCAAATATTTAGTGAGGGGGGAGCAATCGAGGCTCTAATAGAGGCTAGAGAGCAGGGACTGGTTAAATATCTGGGATTCTCAGCTCACAGCGAGGAGGCTGCCCTCGCCCTTTTGGATCGATTCGATTTCGATAGCGTCCTGTTTCCAATAAACTGGGTTTGTTGGTATCAAGGCGATTTCGGACCTAGGGTTGTCGATAAGGTTGTTAAGAAGAATACTGCGCTCTTGGCGATAAAAACCCTTGCGAAGAGAAGGTTGAGGGAGAATGAGGAAATAAAGTGGCCTAAATGCTGGTATGCTCCGGTCGAAAGTTTCCAGGAGACTTTAATGGCTGTTAGATTCACGCTCTCCTTACCGGTTACTTCAGCGGTCACTCCAGGGCACGTCGAACTGTTCAGATGGATGTGTGATGCGGCTGAAATGTTTAAAATATTATCGAGGGAGGAGGAAG
>JAOAJJ010000145.1 GCA_026414245.1 Candidatus Bathyarchaeota archaeon | reverse complement strand
AGCCATGGAGCAGCAGACGGTGTCTGTTGCCAAGGGAGGTATAGTCGCCACGTTGAATGCTCGCACAGCCATTTTGGCGGCGGCTAACCCGGCTCTTGGCAGATACGATCCTTATAGAACAGTTGCGGAAAACATCTCGCTGCCCGTAACTATCCTATCCAGATTCGATTTAATCTTCGTTTTAAGGGATGCTCCGGACAAGGAGTTTGACTCCAAGGTGAGCGAACACATGCTTAAGATGCATATGAGGGAAGCCCCGCCTGTTGAGCCGCCAATCCCATCCGACCTGCTCAGAAAATATATTGCGTATGCTAGAAACGATGTTAAGCCGGTTTTGACATCGGAAGCGATGGAGCGCCTCAAAGAGTTTTATCTGGAGATGCGGTCTGCGAGTGAGGGTGAAGGGTCGCCGATCGCTATAACAGCCCGTCAGCTTGAGGCTCTTGTCAGAATCGCTGAGGCTAGGGCTCGTGCAGCTCTTAGAAACATTATTCTACCTGAGGATGCTGAGGCCGCTATAAACATTATGAGGAGGTCGCTTGAGGAGGTCGGAATAGACGTCTCATCTAAGAAGTTTGACATAGATATCATTATGGTCGGTAAGCCTAGAAGCGTTCAAGATAAGCTGCGCATCATACTTAGCACCATAGTCGACATGGAGAAGGAGTCGGGCATGGTTGACAGGGCTGATCTACTTGAGAGGCTGAGTAGCGAGTATGGCATAGCTAGAAGCGAGGCTGAAAAGCTGATACAGCAGATGATACGTGAAGGAACATTATATGAGCCTAGGGCAGGATACTTAAAGAAGACTTAGCGGTAAAGGTCTCAGCCTTGCTGGTTGAGGAGTTAAATATTCACCCTGAAGTTAAGAGGGTTCTCGCGGAAGAAGGCATAAGGAAGCTCTTCCCACCTCAAGCTGACGCCGTGAGGGCTGGAGCCCTTGAGGGAAAAAACCTTATGCTAGCCAGCCCAACGGCTTCAGGCAAGACGCTGATAGCGGAGATATGTGCGCTCAAGCATGTTTTGGAGAATAATGGTAAGGTTCTCTACTTGGCGCCCCTAAAGGCTCTAGCCAATGAGAAGTATGAGGAGTTTAGGAAGTATAGTGTTATCCGTAAGCCTGATGGCGGGCATGTAAGCGTAGGCATAAGCACCGGAGACTTCGATAGCAGCGACCCTTGGCTTGGAAGATTCGACATAATTGTGACAACCAACGAGAAGTGCGACTCGCTCTTAAGGCATAGGGCTCCATGGATAAGCGAGATAACCCTCGTGGTTGCGGATGAAGTCCACCTGCTTAATGATGTTGAGAGGGGGCCGACACTAGAGGTTGTTTTAGCTAGACTTATGCAAGTGAACCCGAACATTCAGATACTGGCTTTAAGCGCAACGGTCAAAAACTATGATGAGATAGCTGAGTGGCTTGGTGCTGAGGCGGTGACAACCGAGTGGAGGCCGGTTAAGCTCCGCGAGGGTGTTCTCCTAAACGATGAGATACAATTTAAGGATGGGGGTTCGGTTAAAGTCAGCCGCCTCGCTAGGGATCCGGTAATAAACTTGGCGTTGCATGCTATTAGGCAGGGTGGGCAGGCGCTTATATTCGCATCCTCAAGGAAGAGCTCTGTGAACCTATCTAGGAAGGCTGCCCCTGAAGTAAGCGCCCTTCTCCCCAAGTCACTTAAGCGCTCACTAGACAATTTGGCGGAGGAGATTTTATCGTCGGGCGAAAGGACTAGGCTAAGCGACCTGCTAGCTGAGCTCGTCAGAAACGGGGTTGCATTCCATCACGCTGGCTTATCGGGAGTCCACCGGAAAATAATTGAGGACTCGTTCCGTAATGGGAAGATTAAGGTTTTAACAGCCACTCCAACATTAGCCTTCGGCGTTAATCTACCAGCTAGAATGGTGGTTATAAGCGATTACAGACGCTATGAGCCGGGTTACGGCTACTACCCTATATCCGTCTTAGAATATAAGCAGATGGTTGGCCGGGCTGGTAGACCTAAATACGATGATGTTGGCGAAGCAGTTCTTTTCGCTAGGACGGATGAGGAGCGCGACTATTTGATGGCGAACTTCGTTCTAGCTAAGCCTGAACGTATATGGTCTAAGCTCGGAGTTGAGAAGGTTCTTAGAAGCCATGTTCTAGCCACGGTAGTATCAGGTTTCGCTCACTCAGAGCAGGGCGTATACGACTTCTTCTCTAAGACTCTCTACGCCTATCAGTATGATATTGGCGCCATAAAGGGCACGATAAATAGAATACTAAGATTCCTCCATGAGGAAGGCATGATAAAATATGAGGGCGGCTTCATCCACGCTACTGAGTTCGGCGCTAGGGTCTCGCAGCTATATATTGACCCAGTTTCAGCCATAATGATCCGCGACGCTCTTAAGAGAAGGGCGTCAAGGTTAACCAGTATAAGCTTCCTACACATGATATCTCATACGCCAGACATGGCTCCCAAAGTGAGACCCTCCTCCAGCGAGATAGATAAGATCGCGCTCTTCGTCGAGGAGCATAGGGATGAGTTCATCTTCGAGGTTCCGGACGAGTGGGCTGATAGGATAGAGTTTGAGGAGTTTCTCGGCGAGGTTAAAACAGCCCTAGTTCTGAACGCTTGGATAGAAGAGTATAGCGAAGACCAGATAATCGAGTTTTTCGGGGTTGAGCCCGGAGACCTATATCATTTAACTGAGACAGCCAAGTGGCTCCTCTACGCCTCATATGAGCTGGCGAAGCTGCTCGGCCATAAGGATCTGCTCTCCAAGCTGGCTGAGGTCATGGAGCGCGTTGAGCACGGCGTGAAAGCCGAGCTGCTTCCGCTGGTTAGGCTTGAGGGCGTAGGCCGAGTTAGGGCGCGCACGCTCTATAACTCTGGGCTTAAGACGATTGAGGACTTGAGAAAAGCCCCTGTAGAAAAGCTTATGTCTCTGCCATACATAGGCCCAAAGATAGCGAAGAAGATTAAGGAGCAGGTTGGCGGAACACTGACGCAGGAAGAATGGAAGAAGCTGACTGAAGCGGCCGGCAGGCAGGAGCAGCAGCCGCTAACAGAATATTATGGTGTAAGCAGCCCTTAATAGCATGTTTACTATGAAGATTTAAAAAAGGGTTCTTCAAGCCAAAGTGCTTTTTCACGGGAGAAAAGGGTAAATTTATGTTCTCAAGATACTATTATTCTCAACATTAAATGCGGAGGCTGAACCCTCTTGTCATCCGAGATATCTGGCATCGTTGTTAATTATAGGTTGGGGCCTAGGGAGCAGTATTCACGCGAGTGCATACTGCGGTTTCCGAATGTTAAGTCGCGTAGTGAGGCTGGTCAGCTGATCGGTCGGAAGGTTGCTTGGACGGATGGCAAAAAGAACACTATTATCGGCGTTATTGTGGCTCCGCATGGCAATAAGGGCTTGGTGAGAGCTAGGTTCAGGAGGGGGCTGCCGGGTCAAGCTCTCGGAACACTGGTTAGAATAGTTGGGTAGCTGTGGGCTTTAGGCTTTCCGCTTCCGTAAACACCTTTG
>JAOAJJ010000144.1 GCA_026414245.1 Candidatus Bathyarchaeota archaeon | reverse complement strand
AGATGTGTATAAGAGACAGCATTTACTTATGGAATTTAAGTTTAAGCATGTAGAGTGCAGCGTCCAATATTGCCCACGCCGCCACGCCTATAAAGCCTAATCCCAATAATGTTTCTCTGATCTCGCTTGGCGCCCTTGTTGCAACCAGGGTTAAACCCCATATTGAGTTTATGGCTCCGTGGAGTGATGAGGCTGGAAGGACGCTTCCTCCAGCCTTACTGGTCGCCAATATTTGGGGGTAAGTGAATAATATTGTTAGCGTTGTGAAGAGGAATATTCCAATAAACCTGTTAACCTGATAATTATAGCCTAGGAGGACTATCGCTGAGGAGTGCCATAGACCCCATAGAGAGCCTATGATTAAGGTTGTGGTAACCGTAGGCTTAGAGCCCAGCAGCTCATATAGGTAGCCTCTCCAACCGATCTCCTCGCCTAACGCGAAGACCATGTTTAATGTTATTGCAGTTAAATATGCTATAGCTATCTGAGCGTATACCAGAGTCTCCGCTTGCCCTCTTGTCACACTGGATCCTGCTGCTTCAGCCACTAGGTCAATGTAGGCGGAGAAATCGAATAGCCTGAGAAGACTGGCTAGGGCAATATAGATGCCTAGAGCTGCGTAAACTGTGAGCGGCGCCATTAAATATAGTTTAAAAAGAGGCTTTGGAAGAGACATAAACCTTCTCATCTTAACATAAACATTATCCTTAAATATGGCTAAGCATAGCGTGGTGGATAAAGCGACGCTCCACATCCTCATGAATCCCCATAGGATCGGCTGCAGCAGCCCATAAAGAGACAGAATATCCAAGAGCAGCGCAATCAAGCAAGATGTTATGTAAAAGGCTGCAGCTCTAAAAAATATTAGCCCACCCATCCTAATGATTCTCCATAATTCTATCCTTTACAACTATCGCTCGGCTAGCATAAAATTGTTGCTGAGAAAACATGTACGGTTTTCTAAAGATATGTGAAGCCTAAAAATGAGGTTAAAGTATAGTTATGTGAGGAGGGTTGATGATCATTGAGAAAATCGTTTATTTTGAAAGTGGTGGAAGACATAATACTGATGACGCGCTTAGGCTCTCTAGGGAAAGAGCCGTAGAGAGGGGCATAAAAAATATCGTGTTAGCCTCAATTACAGGTTTTTCAGCTGAAAGAGCCCTAGATATCTTCAAGGATGTAGGAGTCAAGCTAACCGTTGTAAGTTTAAGGGGTCCTTCTGGTTCACCCTTCTCAGGTTTCCCTGAAACTACGAGGTTAAGGCTTTTGAAGGAAGGACACAATTTCTGCTATGCGACAGACATTAAATATTATTTTCCAGAAGATGTTCAGAGGACTCTCCGCAGGTTCTGCGAAGGTCTGAAGGTCTGCGTTGAAGTAACGCTTGTAGCGACCGATGCGGGCTTCCTTAAGCCCGGAGAAGAGATTATAGCTTTAGGCGGAACTGGTAGGCTTGGATACGAGAGGGGCGGCGGGCTAGACACGGCGGTAGTTATGGAGTCTATTGGAAGCAAAGACTTCCTTAACTTGGAAACAATATTTGGTAAGAAGGAGGAGAGGAGAAAGATTAAAGAAATAATATGTAAACCGAGGTGAAGTAAGCCTAAAATCCTTGATGAGAGCAATCGATCTGACAATAATAAAAATGTGATGGGTGAGAAAGCGATTTAACGCTGAACCTTCACAGCTTTTATTAGCGCTATGGTCTCAAAGAACGATTTAATTGTGTCAACGATCTCAGCCTTACAGCCCTTATCCATAAGCGTTGACATGGTTCTCTCTATTCCTGAAAGTGAGGACTGAACCAAGAGAAGCCTGCCACCCGGCTTTAAGTGCTCGATAAATCTCTCGAGGAAGGAATCTATGACTCTTCTCCCATCTCTCCCACCTGACCAAGCATATTCAGCCCAGCTCTTAGGCTCCTCTTCTACGGGCAGGTAAGGCGCATTGAACAATATGAGGTCAAAGGATGAGTGTGTTCTCAGAGGATCAAATAGATTTCCGCATATGAAATCGATCTTTTCGAGGACACCATTCCTCCTAGCGTTCTCTCTTGCACATCTAACGGCGCAAGGATTTATATCAACGGCCAGAACATATGAAGCCTTAAAGGCTGCTAGAACAGCCAATATGCCGCATCCAGTCCCCAAATCCAAAACCCTTTCACCACCATAGACAACCAGGTTCCTAGCTAAGAGAAAAGTGTCCTCAGCGGGCTCATAAACGCAGTTAAAGACGAGAAAACTTAATTCGCCATAGAAAACTTCCCTAAAGTGTTCAGTCAAACCAGACCCCAACCAAAAGGAATAAAATGCGTTTTATAAGTTAAATTTTTATGCCCGCAAAATAAATAATCAAGAAATAATCGAGGAAGCATACATGGGCTGTGGGCTAGCTTGGTTTAGGCTGCGAGTGTCAGGTGTCCGTGACCCATGTTTAAACCCTGGCAGCCCCATCAAGAAGCCCCCCTTTCTACCCTGTTTGTTCAGCGAAGATTGTGGCAAGCCGATTTAGGAGGACACGCCATTAAATGTTTTCAAGCTCTGCGAGGTTAACCCTTTATATAGGAAAGTTCTCTCGTCTCCAAGGGAGACCAAATTTAAAAGATGCTCTAAGATTTCTAATAATAATCTCAAGTAAAAGCATAAAATATTTTTGCTTGAGAGTTTAGTTTTTCTACTCTAGAGGAAGATGCGTTGGCTTACAAGCGAAAAATACCTACAACAATGTCTACGCAGCATCCGGATAATGTGACGCTACCCACATGGTGCAATAACAGCATCATTGAGGGTGATGCAGAGATATGTGAGGCTTTCTTCGCTTACAGTCAGCTTGGCTGTAACGAAGTTATGTGGGATTCCGAGGGGAAAGATGTCGACACTAAGGTTGTTAGGAAGCTTCTGGAGAAGTATCCAGACTTCTTCGCTGAACACCAGCTGGGAAAAGATATTTTCCTAACATACAGGGTTCCAAACCCAAGAATCGAGGGTGCTGAGAGGAAAGTGTTTGTTGAAACCCTATATAATATAGCAGTGGCATGCGATGTTGCTACAGAATTCTATAAGAGGGAGGTTGTGCCGATCTTCGAAGTCATACTTCCATTTACAACCAGCGCGAAAGAGATAATTTGGCTGTATAACTATTATAAGCGGGCAATAGCCGCGATAGATGAAATAGCCCTGGATGAGGAGACCTGCATAAAAGATTGGATTGGATGCCTTAAACCCAAGAGCATTGAGGTGATCCCGCTTATAGAGGATTATGAGAGTATCCTAGTATCTGATAAAATAGTTGAGCCATTCATAAAAGAGATAAAGCCTAAATATCTAAGGGTTTTTATCGCCAGATCAGATCCAGCCCTTAACTATGGGCTTTTGTGCGCTGTTCTACTCTCTAAGATGGCTTTCTCAAAGTTGAAGTCTCTGGAAAAGAGGTTGGGTGTGGACATACATCTGATTTTGGGGGTTGGAGCCATGCCCTTTAGGGGGCATCTCTCACCTGAGAATATTGAAAACTTCCTAGTGGAGTATAGGGGTCTATCAACTGTCACTATTCAGTCAGCTTTCAAGTATGATTATCCTCTTGAAC
>JAOAJJ010000143.1 GCA_026414245.1 Candidatus Bathyarchaeota archaeon | reverse complement strand
GTGTTAGAGAGACTTCTAAAAAGATTTTTATAATGGAATCTGGGCTTAAAGGTTGGTGTGCCACTGTAATGTTGAAGGGGTTAGACGCTAATTATATCCTCATAATGGAGGATTTAGGTTTAAAGTGGTGGGATGAAAGCGGCTGTGAGATAGAAGACATATTTTCTTTTTTTAGATCCGCAGGGTTTGAGTGTTTTAGGGTTAGAATATGGGTTGGAGACGTTGGGCCGTCAAAATTGCTCTACGCCTCTGAGATTATTGAAAGGGCGTGTGGAAGCGGTTTTAGTATTCAGCCGACCTTTTTCCTCTCGGATTGTTGGGCTGACCTATATAAGCAGCCTGAGCCGAGGAGCTGGGTTTCACGTTCACTTCAGGATAAATTAGGTCTTGTTAGGATTTATATGTCTAATGTTATGGATAAGTTATCATCTTTCGAAGATAAATGCGTATATTATCAAATCGGAAATGAGATTGATTATGGATTATGCGGGATATTCGCTGGCGATAAGAAGAAGCGTAAAAACCTTAAGTGGCTGAAGGAGAAAGTGTGGAGTAGAGAAGGAGAGATTTTAAAAGAGTGTATTAGAGTTATTCGGGATAAGGCTCGAAGTGATAAGCCTATAGCCTTTCACTTAGGGAAGTGGTGGGATCAACTTCTTCTAGATTCATTTCTTTCAGCTATGAATGAATTTGGAGTGGAATATGAACTGCTCTGCATATCCTTCTATCCTACAGTTCTCGGAGTGGGTTTCACGCCATTAAGAGAGATAAAGAAGATGGCGGAAAGATATGGAAAGATTCTCTCAATTGCGGAATACGCCTATCCGAGTGACCGAATGAGGGGACAATTTTGGTTTATGAGCAAACCGGCAAGCGGCTACCCATTAACCCTCGAGGGGCAAGCTTCATGGATAAGAGATTTTCTTGCAGAATGCCGATCGCTAGGCATTTATGGAGCCTTCTACTGGAGCCCGGAACTATACTTAACTAGAGATTATAGGGGGCGAGTCTCGGAACCGAGGGATATGCCTCTAACTTTCGGATGGGGGCCTATGTCCTTTTTTAATGAGAGGGGGCAAGTTAAACCATGTATAAATTCGCTGAAAAGTGATAAATCTTAATCGATCATAAATTAAGAGGCTGATTAGTGGAATTCGGGAAACTATTTAAGTCTCCTATCCACGCCTTCCGCGAATCTTCTAGGCAGGATGTTTTTGCTTAACGCCCTTCTTCTCTAATGAATTCTCTGCCTTCAGCGTGCAAGCCATCATATAGTTTTATATCCTTCTGTTGCAGCATATGCTTAGCGTCATGGCGGAGGAGACTATTAATTGAGGGTTGGAGTTAAGGATTTAGACTTAACATCTTTATGAGGGCACCTATATCCGCTTCTATCTCAACCGGCTTAGAGAACTGTTTTAAAATTATGTCGGGGTCTTTTAGCCCATGCCCAGTAAGTATACAGACGACTACTTCATCCCTATCTATTAACTTCATATCCGCAAGTTTTATTAGCCCAGCTACCGCCGCTGCGCCTGCCGGTTCAACAAATATACCTTCACGCTGAGCTAGAAGCCTTTGAGCACTCAGTATCTCTTCGTCTGAAACTGTTTCAGCCAATCCGTTAGACTCTTCAATAGCTCTAACAGCTTTCTTCCAGTTGACTGGCGAGCCAATCCTTATGGCTGTTGCAACAGTTTCTGGTTTCTCAACAAACCTTATCTTTTCTAATCTTTCTCTAATGAAGGTCGCTATGGGCGCTGCTCCCTCAGCTTGTATGCCAATCATCTCCGGTAGCTTCTCTGTTAAGCCAGCCGCATAAAGTTCTTTAAAACCCTTCCATATGGCGCTAATATTCCCAGCGTTTCCAACTGGAACAATGACTTTATCCGGCACGTTATGGTGGAGTTGATCCCATATTTCGAAGGCTATCGTCTTCTGCCCCTCAAGCCTATAGGGATTTATTGAGTTCAATAAGTATACCGGCTGCGTTGCACATATCTCCTCAACGATTTTTAACGCCTCATCAAAGTTTCCCTTCACTTGAATAACCTTGGCGCCATGAACTATTGCCTGAATAAGTTTTCCAAATGCAACTTTGCCAGAGGGAATAAGCACCATGCATTCTAAACCAGCTCTGGCAGCGTACGCGGCAAGCGAGGCGGAAGTGTTACCAGTCGAGGCGCATGCAACGCGCTTCATGCCTAGCTCTAAAGCCTTTGTTACGCCGACAGTCATGCCTCTATCCTTAAATGAGCCCGTTGGGTTTTCACCTTCATTCTTCACGTAAATATTTTTTAGACTTGCTTCGCAGCCAAGCCTAACACATTTATTTAAGCTTGTTCCACCCTCACCTAAACTCACAATTTTACTTTTATCGCTTACCGGCAATAGTTCAGCGTAGCGCCAAACCGTGAAATCTCTTAGATTCCATTTTGAGGCTATTTCAGCCTTCATTACTTCGCCGCTATACTCAACCGAGAGGAGGTCTCCACATCGATAACATTTATAAATAATATTGTTTGGATCATATTTAGATCCGCAGCCTATACAGGTTAAATAATAACGCTCGCTCATCTCGATTTCTCCACGCTGAACCCAACAATTTTATTTTTCCACTATAAAAATTATTTCAAGGTTTTAGAATAATAGTATTTTGTGGATGCACGTTGAGATCGACAAGCATACTTACATGTGTTGAATGTGGAGAAAAAATGGAGGGTGATTTTCCGAGAGAAAAATGTCCAAGATGTGGTGGGAGAGGCACTTTAGAATATCAAGTCGGCTATGAAGGGTCTAGGGAAGCAGTATTCGCAGGGGAATTCTCATTCTGGAGATATAGGGCGCTTCTCCCGAAAGTAAATAATTGTGCAACTCTCCAGGAGGGTGGAACCCCCCTATACAGAGCTGAGCGCTTAGCTGAATATATTGGGTTGCCGAAGCTGTATCTTAAGGACGAGACAAGGAACCCCACAAACTCTTTTAGGGATAGAGCTGCTGCATTAATGGTTTCGAATATGCTGGACTTAGGTTACACAGCAGCCATATGCGCGTCGAATGGCAATATGGGTGCGTCCCTATCCGCATACTGCGCTAAATACGGCATTATATCCCATATTATAATACCGAAAAATTTTGACATGGGTAAGATGGCTCAAATGATAATATATGATGCCATCATAGAGGAGTATGGTGAGACCGTTGATGAGGCAATGTATAGGGCTGAGAAGATATCTGAGGAGACCGGTTGGTATCAGGCTACATCAGCGCTAAACCCACTTGTTATCGAGGCTCAGAAGACGATAGCCTTCGAGATAGCTGAGCAGATAGGTGTCCCAGATGTTCTTATCGTCCCCATGGGGAGCGGTGGAACAATATATTCTTTGTGGAAGGGCTTCAAGGAGCTTAATGATCTGGGTAAGACAAAGGGTTTACCGAGGCTTATTGGAGTTCAATCGAGCGGGTGTCCACCGATAGTGAACGCATTCCTCGGTAGAGAGGAGGCGCCTGATACTCTATGGACTGTCTCTTATACACATCTCC
>JAOAJJ010000142.1 GCA_026414245.1 Candidatus Bathyarchaeota archaeon | reverse complement strand
CTATTATCGTGTATAAGTCCTCTATTTCAATGATGAGCTTAGATCTCCCCCTCTCAAACTTAAATCTGTCAACCTTTCCAGCTATGTCTAGAGCATACGCACCATGCCTATTGTGGTCAGCTCCCCGAAATGAAACCGCGTAGCCTACGGCAGCCGTCTTTAACCCTCTAATATCGTAGCCGGTCATCTCAAGCCCCTTAATATGGTTGGCGAGCTTCTCGGCGCCCTTCCCGATGATCTCCGCAGCCCTCTTGACGCCTTCAGCCAATATGTTGCCCAGCCCCTCACGCCTACCCATCATTTCAGTAACCTTAACCATAGCCTCAGCATTACCGAACCTTAAGTCTAAGCCGTCACAATCATCCTTAGTTAATATTCCATGCTCATAGCAGTCCATTGCGAAGCCAACAATATTGCCGGCTGATATGGAGTCCATGCCGTAATAGTTACATAGGTCTATAGCCTTAATTATAGCATCCATCCGATCGACGCCACAGTGGGGTCCGAAAGCCCATAAAGGCTCATACTCAACCCTAGCCATAGTCCCCTTATATGGACCCTCCGGCACAACAGCTATATGCTCGCATCTCATCGCGCATGATGAGCAGCCGATGATTTTCGTGACAAAGCGCATGTTTAGGTATTCGCCGCTAACCTTCTCAGCTCCCTCGAAAACGGCGTTCGTGAAGTTTCTCGTTGGTAGACATCCAAGAGAGTTGTGGACGAGAACGTTCTGCGGGGTTCCAAGAGTCCTATATTTAACTGTCGCGGGCCCCCTCATTCTCTCATGTAGAGTTTTAACGAATTCTAAGAACTCCTCCGGCTTAGCTACTGAAACATCTTTAGTTCCCCTAACTGCTATTGCCTTAAGGTTCTTTGAGCCCATAACGGCGCCTAAACCGCATCTCCCAGCCGCCCTGGTCTTATCATTGATTATGCATGCGATCCTTGAGAGTTTTTCTCCGGCTAAACCTATCGCCGCCACTCGAATATAATAGTCGCCTAGATCCTCCCTAAGAATGTCCTCGGTTTCCTGCGGCGACTTACCCCAAAGATGCTTGGCATCCATTAATTGAACGCTGTCGTCATCTATCCACACGTAAACGGGTTTCTCGGCTTTTCCCTCAAATATAACAGCGTCGTAACCAGCCCTTTTAAGCTCTGCGCCGAAAAAGCCATGTGATTTGGCTTCGCCAACCCCATTGGTTAGCGGAGACTTAGCGACAAAGGCATGCCCATTACCGCCTGTAGGAGCAACTGTGCCGCTGAGAGGGCCGGTTGTGAGTATGAGTGGGTTCTCTGGGCTTAGCGGGTCAACGCCGGGTTTAGAGTTATCGATCAGTAACCGTATGCCTAGACCTATGCCGCCGATATATTTCTTAGCCAATTCTTCCCTTAGCGGTTCAAGTGAAGTCTTCCCGGTTGATAAATTCACTCTTAAAATTCTACCAGCGTAACCGAACAATAGAGGTTCCTCCCCCCTCATATGGAGGGTTAGAAGAATTAAAGCTAAAAGTAGTATTTATCATTTTTTATGGAAATATATGCTTTTATTATTACTGCGTTAATTGGTCTCCTCTAACAATGCCAGTAGGGGTTTTCACATCTGGTTTAGCGTGTTTCTTCAGCCACCGTGCAACTTCTACCAGCACCGGGTGGTCTGAGACATCTAAGACGGGTATCTCTAAACCGCCAACTCTAATCGACGGGGAATATTTCGACATCAGGGCAAAGTTTACGGAGCTCCAAAAAACTCTCCCCCTAAGATAATTCTCCATAAGCTCATTGGTGTCAGGCGTCAGGGGGAAATACACGAAGATTAGCCCCTCAGCCCACTGGGCTATCACCGGCAGACCTGAATGTATGAGGCGGGCGAACATTTGATCTAAGGCGTCTCTGGAAAACTGGAAGTAATCTAGTATAACTATCTCCCTAGCCGGCTTATATATAATCTTAACCTTACCTCTTCTCGAACCTTGCTCGCCGCTCATAGGATCCTCCAATCCTCTCCTATAAACTTCTTTGCTCTTAATTTTTAAGGTAATCTTATTGTTGGGGGCTCTTATTTATTACGGTGAACATTTTTCTCCAGCTCGTATGCCTCTAAACAAGCGATCTATATGCCGCTAGGGCACTTTCCCCACGGATCATCCTGCCTGAAGAAGGTGATTTCACAAGTTTCACGCTGAAATGTTTTACGACTCTCACCTTTATCATGAAATTAAGCGAAAAAGAATCTTGTTTTGAATGTTCCCTCATGTTTTCTCGCCTAACTTTACAGGATTGGTTTTCGAACTACTGAAAAAAGAATGAAAAGTAAAAATATCTTTAAAGTCTACGAGAGAATTATCGGACACGAGGGAAGGGGACATTATGCTTAATGATTTAACCTCTGATGAGATTAAGGCTTCAACCCATGCTGAGGATTTAAAATTCCGTTTAGCAACAGTGGAGCTGCTTCGGACAGCGAAAAAACACTATACTTACAGGGAGCTCGCCGCTAAAACCGATCTGCCCGTAACAGTTTTAAGCAGATATGCTAAAGGCCACGTCCTCCCAAATAAGGAGAGAGCACGCCAACTTTGGAGCGCGCTGTCGAAGATCGTTGGCTTAGAGAACGAGTTCAAGAGGAGATTAAAGTTTAACAGCGATGGTTACTTTGATAATACTCTGCTTATAGGAGATATAATGCTTCTAAGGCAGGCTGCAAATTACGCGATAGCTAGGTTTGCTGGAAAAAGAATAACGAAGATTTTAACCGCGGCAGTAGATGGGGTTCCTCTCGCAACGATGGTTGCTAATGCTTTAGGTGTCAACTTAGTTGTGGCGAAAACGAACAAGGAGGTTGGAGTCCCATCGTTTCTTGAGGAAACGTATGTGTTAAGTAATTCAGGATACACTTTAACACTTTATATTCCAAGAGACTCGATTAAGAGGCGTGACAGCGTTCTAATAGTTGATGACATTATAAAGAGTGGGGAGACTCAGAGCGCCCTTCTAAACCTTGTTTACAAGGCGAAGGCTGAGGTTGCGGGGATATTTGCTATGGTGGCTGTCGGAGATGAATGGATGGAAAAAATGAAAATACCGCCTGACTGCCAGATAGAAGTGATCCTTAAAATAGGGGGCGGCGCATAAAATAGATATGTTCTCAGACTTGATGATATTTATTTTGTCTTCTCCCTCTTCTTCCACCTTAAGTTTCCACTTCTACATTTCCTGCATTTCTCCGCAGTTGGAGCGTTTCTGACACCGCAGTCCCTGCATATCTTCAAGTATAATCTCTTCTTCTGCGCTATGCTCCTTTTAAATGGGTCAACTATCGGCATCTCTCAAACCTCAAACCTATTGAGACAAGAAAGGGGGAAGAGGCGAAAATATATTTTTCGGTTTTCAGGGAATAGACCAGCTCCTATACCATTCAGCGAATTTTCTCAGGGCTCTTGCACGGTGAGAGAAAAGGTTTTTCTCACCTATACTCATTTCACCGAATGTCTTCGCGGGCTGCTCTTCAGGCTCAAATATGGGGTCGAATCCGAAGCCTCCGCCGCCTCTAGGCTTCCTAGCAATCCTGCCATTACATACCCCTAGGAAACATTTTTGTTCGCCGCTTGGATCACAGAA
>JAOAJJ010000141.1 GCA_026414245.1 Candidatus Bathyarchaeota archaeon | reverse complement strand
GGCTATGGTTTAGGCGAGTATGTGGTTCAGGGAAAAATAACTCCTGACGAATACTACGTTAGGAAAACTGATTTAGAGATTGTGAAAAAGAACATTTCCAAAAAGACTGTTCAGCTAGTGAGATCTCCCTCCGGCGGAACCGTGGAGATGCCTGTTCCATTGGAACTACAGGATAAACAGATTCTTACAGATGAGCAGATCAAGGAGCTAGCTAAATACGCTATAGAAATTGAGAAGCATTATGGTAAACCCATGGATATCGAGTGGGCTTTAGACGAGAGAACAAATAAGCTGTTTATATTGCAGGCTAGACCGGAGACCGTTTGGGCTTTAAAGAAGGCTGAGGTTGTTGAGGAGAAGCCGGCGGTGACGAAGGAGCGAAAGATTCTTGTTCAAGGTCTTCCGGCTTCCCCAGGAATAGCTATTGGAAAGATTCACGTTATACCAACAGTAGATAGAATCAACGAGTTCCAGAAAGGCGAGATACTTGTTACTGAGATGACTGCGCCGGATTGGGTTCCGGCGATGCGGAAGGCGGCGGCAATTATAACCAACTCCGGCGGTATGACGTGTCATGCCGCAATAGTCTCCAGGGAGCTGGGAATACCATGTATTGTTGGAACAGCTTCACGTGGTACACCTGCAACAGAGGTTCTCAAAGATGGCATGATGGTGACCGTCGATGCGAAGACCGGCGTTGTGTATGAGGGTGTGATTGAAGAAGTTGCCGAGAAAGTTGCTGAGAAAGCCGAAGTCAGACCTACAGCGGTTGTTGCAGCTGAAACCTACATAATTACTGGAACAAAGGTTTACGTAAATCTCGGTGAGCCAGAGATCGCTGAAAAGGTTGCAGCTCTACCAGCCGACGGCGTTGGGCTTCTCAGGCAGGAATTCGTTTGGTCGAGTGAGATAGGTGAGCATCCGCTCTACATGATTGAAACAGGTAGGGCTGAAGAGTTCGTCAATAAGCTCGCTGAAGCGTTCCGCAAGATCTGCGCAGCATTCTATCCTAGACCAGTCGTCATGCGCTTCAGCGACTTTAAGTCGTCAGAGTATAGGGAGCTGAAAGGTGGAGAAAAATACGAGCCGGTTGAGCCATCAGCACTGCTGGGTTGGAGAGGCGCATCAAGATATTACGATCCAAAGTATATTGAAGCCTTTAGGCTAGAGGTTAAAGCCGTCAAGAAGGTTAGGGAGGAGTATGGACTTAAGAACCTTTGGGTTATGATACCTTTCTGCAGGCGGGTTGACGAGCTGGAAAAGATCATTAAGATAATGGAGGAAGAGGGGCTGCGCAGAGGACCAGACTTTAAGGTTTGGCTTATGGCTGAGATACCGAGCAACTGTCTTCTAGCGGATAAGTTTAACAAATATATTGACGGCTACAGCATTGGTAGCAACGATTTGACGATGACTGTGTTGGGCTGCGACAGGGATAACGAGACAGTTGCGCACCTATTCGATGAGAGGGATCTAGCCGTTAAGAGGGCAATAAGGCTGCTGATCAAACTAGCACATCGAGACGGAAAGACTGTGAGCATATGTGGTCAGGCTCCAAGCGTCTATCCAGAGTTCACGGAGTTTCTTGTTAGAAGCGGGATAGACAGCGTATCTGTTAATCCAGACGTTGTTGCGCAGACAAGGAAGCTGGTAGCTTCCATCGAGCAGCGTATACTGGTTGAAAGGGCGACTGGCAGAGGCATACGTGAAGACCCAGACTTAGACATCCCTCTGGACGATGAAGAGTAAACACTCCTTAATTAACGGCTTTAAATCCTCGGCTAACTGAAACTATTAATAATCCCCCTCTATTTTTTAATGGTCAAATTGTCTAGAATATTTGATTTAGAGGAAAATAGGGTAAAGAACGAGATTATTAAGCATGGTGCTCAGAGAGTTTTAATACAGCTACCTGAGGGGCTTAGACATGAGGCTTTACGCATATCATCTGTTGTGGAAGAGGCTGGGGCGCTGGCGGTGGTTTCAGCTGATCCATGTTACGGCGCATGTGATTTAGCTTTGAATGAAGCCCTAATTTTAGGGGCTGACTTAATAATCCATTATGGTCATTCCGAAGTAGAGCGGTTTAAGCAGCTGGCTGACGTGCCAGTTATATACATAGAGGCAAGAGCGAATATTAGCATTAAAGACCTGGTTGAAAACGCTTTAAATTACCTTAATCCATGGGAGAGAATCGGTCTAGCGACTGTTGTTCAGCACGCCCACACCCTGCAGGAGGCTGAAGAGATTCTTAAAAACGCTGGAAAGAAAGTTTATGTTGGACATGAAGCGGGATTAAAGTATCCCGGCCAAGTGCTCGGCTGCGATTATCGCAATGCTAAGGCGATCTCAAGATTTGTTGAAGCCTTTCTATTTATTGGTGGAGGTTTATTTCATGCCGTCGGATTGTCTCTAGCTACGATGAAGCCAACCATACTTATTGAGCCGTTTGAGGGAAGAATTTACAGCGTTGAGGATGAAGCCAGACGAATAATTAATAGTCGCTGGGCAGATATTTCTGAGGCTTCGGGTGCAAAGACGTGGGGTGTAATCATTGGGCTAAAATCCGGACAACTAAACTTCGACGCCTCAATAAAAGCTAAGAAGGATATAGAGGGAGCTGGTGGAAAAGCCATATTGTTAGCTATGAGGGAGATTACCCCAGAGATTCTACTTAATTTCCCGGAGATAGAAGCCTACGTGAACACCGCCTGCCCAAGGATCTCTTTTTATCGGCCGCGAAAATTTCACAGACCTGTTCTAACGATTAGAGAACTGCATGTTGCTCTTGGAAAAATCTCTTGGGAAGAGTATCTTCAGTCCGGTTTACTTTAACCTTCACCTCTGGTGAAATTATTGTTAAGGAGAAAACATCTTGCCCTCATATTATCGCGGCTGGAACCGCCGCCACACCCTAAGCTAAAGTGGGAGGTCTATAAGCTCGATGCTGAAAGTGCCGCCAACATGGTTTACACCGCAGCATGGATTTATGATGATGTGCGCGGAAAAAAGGTTGTTGATTTAGGCTGCGGGTCCGGAGTCCTAGCGATAGCGGCGTCGCTTCTTGGCGCTGAGCTAGTTGTCGGAGTCGACATAGATAAAGACTCCATTATGGCGGCTGTCAGAAACGCTGAGATGGTTGGAGCCGATGTTGACTTCGTGGTGGGCGACATAAATTGTGTTGGTGGACACTTCCACACGACTTTAATGAATCCGCCCTTTGGCAGCTGGCATAAGGGTTCCGATGTAAGGTTCTTGAAGAAGGCTTTAGAGATATCAGATGTCGTGTACTCCATACATAAGCGTAGTCAATCGGTTAGAGAGTTTTTAGGCAGATGTATCCCGCAGCTAGGCGGCTTAATAGATCATGTTTACGAGATGGATATAATTATAAGTCGTACATATGATTTTCATAGAAGAAGACGCTACATTGTTAAAGCTGATTTATATCGCATATTAAGCGGGAAAGTTGCGTGAATCAGCAAAGCTAATATTATCCTATTGGCAGTAATTTTAAGAGCAAAATATACTGGAATACCATATATGTCGGAAGAAAAGAAGAGCGGCATATTTGCAATTCTGGGAGAAAAGATAGGTGTAATAGAGGAGTTTATATTCGATAAATGAACGTATGTTAAGAACGGCGTGATATATGC
>JAOAJJ010000013.1:4771-14618 GCA_026414245.1 Candidatus Bathyarchaeota archaeon | reverse complement strand
AAAGAGAGGCGCAGAAGCGCTATGATCGACATAAAAATCCCGGGTTTTCTCTATTATTTTTCTCTTAACGGAACTAAAAAGAAACTCGAAGTTTATGGAGCGATTATGTTCAAGATATCACGTTACTATATTAAGCATTAGGTATCAGCTTTTGATTCAACTTATCATCTCTTTAAACTTTTTTATTCGTTCATAATGATTCACTATGGGTTCATAGTATCCTTTTAGCCTATATTTTAATGGATCGTGGAGTTCTTTATGATCCAGATCTCTCAGTTCAGGAATATACTTCTTGATATATTCGCATAATGGATCATACTTCTCCGCCTGCCTCATCGGGTTGAATACTCTAAGGGGTAGCGGGTCTACGCCTACCGACGCCGACCACTGCCAATTACCTACGTTGAGGGTCTCGTCATAGTCTATGAGATTCTTCTTGAAGAAATCTTCCCCAATCCTCCAATCTACATGAAGATCCTTAACTAGAAAGTTAGCCACTATCAGCCTCACTCTGTTATGCATCCATCTTTCCGATTTCAGCTGCCTAATGCCCGCATCTACAATTGGGTAACCCGTCTTCCCCTCTTTAAAGGCGTTGATTAAGTATTCATCGTTCTCCCACCTTATGTTTCTCATGCGGGATTTGATCTCCATGTTCCGCATCCAAGGATATTTATTTTTCAAATAGTAGTAGAATTCTCTCCAAGCCAGCTGCCTCACAAACTCTTCTGAGAACTCTACCGCATAATTAAAGAGATCTCTGATAGATAATATGCCGAGGCTTATGTAGGGAGATAGCTTCGAGGTGCCATCCAGATATGGATAATCCCTAGTTACAGCGTACTTTCTAAAGTCGAAGAATTGAAGCCTATGAGTGTGCCAACCAGCCCTCCACATATCAGCCATGTTGATCTCCTATCTGTTTTTGGCGGATAGATCCGTTAGATTCGGCTCATCTATCTCCGCGAAACTCTTCGGTGAAACTTCTCCAATGGTCTGAGCGTCAACGAGCTTTCGCCACCGCCTATAAAATATTGCGAAGTTGTTGACTGAACCTATTGAGGAAGAATCAACCAGAACATTATCAATTACCTCAATAAATTTAACATTGTTTTTCTGACATATCTTTCTAACCTCCTGAACCTTTATCTCTTCATCCCAAGATAAGGGAGACGCTGTGTATATGGCATTAAACCTATATCGCCCCAAGAGATGCTCAAAAACTTCACATGTCCTACCACAGAACACATGAAGCCTCACTTTAGCCTCGAGTTCCCTCAACGCGTCTAGGAGAAATATAAATCGGGGATCCTTAAAGTCTATTTCACGCTCCCTCAATGTATCAGCGTCGAAGATGAATACGGCAACCACTTTATTACTCCTAGAAACGGCTTCGGCAAGAGCCCTATTGTCTCTTACCCTCAGGTCACGCCTAAACCAGTAGAGGACTCTCATCGATTGACCGCTCCGGAAACGTGGTGCATAAGTAATATCCCTTTTATCTCTAAGATGATGTCTAAGACTTGTTCTTCGCCGAACAGAGAGATTATTATCGTTTGTCGAGCAAAAGGATCCTGCCCGGCTATATGGCGTTTTTATCCCCTAATCGATATCTATTCGAACCATGAGATAACCTTCCATAAAGATGCGCTTTAAACCAATTATTCCCCTTATCCTACCATCAGAACCTAGATTCCACGTATTTAAGGGTGGAGAATGATAGAAATTTTCCCGACAGAAGCTAGACAACGTTTTTGAGAAGTATCGAAAATTAGAAATATCCTATGCATCCTAACATTATTTCTATATGACTAGAGAGAAGATAAGCGTTTTAATTCCAGTGCACAGGGAGTCCGACCTTCTTGAACCCTTAATTGAAAGCCTTCTCAGAGACCCATATGGGGAGAAAGAGATCTTCGTTATCATAGATGAGCCAACTCAGAGAAGCCTGGATGCTGCCAAAAGGTTTTCGGATAAAAACGTTCACTTCATATTTAATGGCGTCAGGAAGGGTAAGGCTAACGTGCTGAATGAGGTTGCTAAGAGGTCGAGAGGCGACATACTGCTATTCCTGGATTCCGATGTTTCAATAGATGGAGACGGAGAAAGCTTTCTTGAGTCGATAGTTAGGGAGATGAGAAACGCTGAGATCCTTGAAGTTAAGAAGGGGGTTATAAGAGACTCCTTTGTGGCTAAAATTGTGAGCTACGATTATCTGAGCTTTAATTTGACAAGTCTCTTCTTCTCGAGAAGTATAGGGAAGTGCCTGGGCATTAATGGCGCCGCGTTCGCCATTAAAAGAGACGTGTTTGAGGAGCTGGGAGGATTTAGAAGGGTGATATGTGAAGATTTGGATATGGCTGTTAGATCCTTCACTAATGGCGCTCGCTTTAGGTTTGCGGAGAATTTAATCGTCTACACGAGGGCGCCTTCATCTCTGAGAGAATGGTTTAATCAGAGAAAGCGTTGGGGTATCGGTGCAGCCTTCTGGTTTAAGGAAAACTTTAAAATACTTAAGGAAGCCGTGTACAAGTATCCTAAAGTTATAATTCCATCGTTACTGCTGATTTTCCCAGCCTTACCGGTAATGTTAACGAACCTTTTTATGCCAGATGACTTATCATTTAAAATGCTATATTTATCTTTGATTTTGATGTCGTCGAAGGCGAACATTCTTCTGCCTCCAACCGCCCTAACCTCCACAACCTTTTCACTACTAAAAAACTTTCTTATAGTTCTTGGAAGCCTAGCTACTTACTTGCTGACATTCTATCTTATTGCCAGAAAACTCCGACTCCATTTTAATCCTCTGGAATTCATAGCGTTCTATTTTATCACGGCTCCTCTATGGCTCTTAATAGTTATAGCTAGCTTGATCAGAGTTTACATTAAACCCGATGGTATTAAAATTGATTGGAAAGTCTAATATTTCTCTTATAAAGTGGGTAACCACCAGTTAAATTATTGAAGTCCCACCGCAGTGATTCTAAAGTCTTTTTATAACGGTAACGGCGCCACCCCCTCCAGGTAGGTTATGTCGGTTAAACATAATTCACATCGCTGATTTAGTGAAGTTTAATTCGCTGATCAACGCATACGGCGCGAGGGTTGGAACCTCAACCTCCCACCACTTCACCCACATCCTTAATCTGCTTAGGTCCACTATGTTCCGCAGTAATCTAAGCATATTGTCACTTATTCTAAGCTCCCTAATTGACTCAGCGATTTCTCCATTCCTAATTCGGAACATGCCGTCTCGCGGAATGGTTGAGAAGTCACCAGCCCTATAATCCTGATATCTCAAATACCAGTCGTTTGTAACATATATGCCGTCATCTATCTCAGCCAGTAAATCCTCAGGCGATTTATAGCCGGGTTCAACAATTAAATTCCAAGGATATGGCACAATTATTCCAGCGTTACCCGTGGTTTCTACACCAAATTTTTTGGCAGTTATAGTGTTATGCAGGTATGTCTTCAAAATGCCGTTCTCAATTATGATATTTCTCTTCGTCGGGACGCCCTCATCATCGAATGCTCTCGCCCCAAGAGAGCCTGCCAGCGTCGGGTCATCTATCAGAGTGAATCTTTCAGAGGCGACCTCCGAGTTCATCTTGTCGACCAGAAACGACTGCCCAGCATCAACCAGGAAGGCTGATGAGAGGGATCCAACCTGATTAACGATGTCCGCTAAAACCATTGGTCCAAGAAGCGCCATATATTTTCCAGGTTCTCCGGGCTTAGGATTTGATGCTGCTTTAGCTATTTCACCAGCCATGCTGCCAGCTTCTTCTGGATGGAAATCTTCAAGTTTGCTGGCGACGGAAACAGCATGCCCCGTAGCTAAATCTGAGACGAATGCTCTAATAGAAATCTCCATGCTAGCCTTCTCCTGTGAAGCATAAACATCGCCTGACGTTGCAAGCGTTATTCTAGACCTATAAGCGTTTAATGTTCCAGCAGCCCTTGTAGCACCCTTCTCTAAGGCAGATTTAATGGCTGATTCAACATAAACTGCCAGATTATCTGGATCTAAAGGTATTTTCGGCGCCCTCATCAAATCAGGGTTGTAGGTGAACGGTCCTTGAGGTAATGGCGCATATACGTCGGCTGGCGGCGTTGATTTAGCCATCCTTATAAGGTTTTCTACAGCCTTTTTAATGTTTCTAATGGATAGCGTGCTTATTGTTGTTGCAGCTCTATGCTTCTCAATCATCACGAATATGTCTACGCTATTTTCAAGGAATGCTTTCGACACCGTTACCTCGTTGTTTGAGAAGCGTATCATAATCCTCCGGGATTCGGTGAGCTTAGCTGTCACATCGGTTGCGCCTAAACGCTTCGCTAAATCGACAATATATTGTGGGATCTCATCTAACATCATCTTATGCACCACCTATCCTAACCTTTCTTAAACGTATATGCGGTCCACCAGTCCAGACAGGTATACCTTGCATAGGATCCCCTTTACCGCAATACGCTGCCTGAAACTCTAGCTTTTTACTGGCTGCGTCGACGGAAGACCAGAGACCGGTGGTTGTTATCTCTAGAACAGGGTTTCTAACCATGTTCTTCAGCTCACCATTCTCTATCTTGTAGGCTTCTAACCCGACATAGCGCTGATTAAATCTCCTGTCATCGATATTCCACTCCATAAAGTTTTTAATATATAAGCCGTCTTTAACCTCCTCCAAGATCTCTTCCTCCGTGTAATCGCCTGGCAGAAAGAACGTGTTCGCCATGCGAATTATAGGCTCACGGTTATAAGCAGCTGACCTGGAGGAGCCATTGCTCTCTACGTTAAAGACGCTTGCGGTCTCACGGTTATGTAAAAACTCGTTGACGGCGCCCTCCTTTATCAGTATGCGTCTCCTAGCCTTAACGCCCTCATCATCATAGAGGTAGAATCCAAAAGAACCCTTAAGGGTTGGGTCGTCAACAACGTTCACGTATGGCGAGCCAACTTTAAGCCCTATTGAATCCGATTTAAGAAATGTTTCACCGGCTTGCGCTGCTTCTCTGCCGAGTATTCGGTCGGCTTCACTCGGGTGTCCACATGATTCGTGGCTAACTATTCCAACAACCTCCGGTCCTAGAACAACATCCATTTCATCTCTAGGAGGCTTAACCGCCTCAGTTAGGATTCTCGATAGGGTATAGGTTTCATCATAAAATATTTTAGGCAGATTCCATCTCTCAACCAACTCCCATCCGCCTGTCTCGCCGAGATTAAGGTATCTTTGAACCGTACCCTTCTGAGGATGGAAGACCGTTATCAAAGTGAAGAGGGCTGCTCTTGGGGTAACGCTATAAACGTTCGCTCCATCGCTTGTCAAAACGATTTTTTCAGTTATCCACGTGTCTAAGGTTATTATCCTAGATGGAGCTTTAACATTACCTGCTGAAGCTGCGTGAACCGACTGCTCGTCAGCCTCTTTGAGTAGATTGACCCTTGAGTCTAGATCAACGTTCTTAAAATCCACTCTCGGCTTAACCTCAAATTTTCCGTATCCGAGATCTCCCCTCCCCATGGAGATCTTTCGCCTAACTAACTTAGAAGACGATCTGGCGATTTTTAAGGCATGTTTAAGAGCCTTCTCCACATTATCTCTCCGGAAAGAGTTTATTGAGGCGAAGCCTAAAGCCCCGTCTACTAGAACCCTTATACCTACACCCCTACTCTCCTCGAAGACGGATGCTTCTAAAACCCCATTCTTCACTATTATGGATTCACGTAAATCTATTTGTAATCTTGCCTCAGCGTATTCAGCGCCCATTTCCCTCGCCTTATCAACTATGAATAAGGCGGTATCCTCCAAGGTCACCACCAAATGGTGTTCTTCAGCTGAAATATATTTTAATTTCTCCATAAAATTGTTAATCAATCTTTTAAAGAGCTGAAACCTATTTTCTTAATGGGAATTAATATGCCAGCTCACGCTCATGAGCATGTGTCCATCGATAAAGAATCGATTTTAACCGAGGTCTGCCAAGTTCTCAAGAAAACGAACGCTATCGAGTTTGGAGCATTTAGATTACCTAACGGTAGAATAACCCCATACTACATTGATTTAAGGGTTATTCCAAGTTTCCCCGATGCTTTCGCTGAGATAACCAGGATATTTGTTAACGCTATAAAAGCCGAGATCGGATTGGAGAACTTTGATAGAATAGCGGGCATACCGACTGCAGGTCTACCATTAAGCGCTGTTGCAGCATACTCTCTCAGGAAACCCTTCATTTATGTTCGGCAGAAGCAGAGGCTTAAGGGCAGGGAGCGCAGAGTTGAGGGTATAGTTATGCCGGGGGACAGGGTTCTTCTAGTAGATGACTTAGTAACCACCGGATTAAGCCTAAAAAAATCCGCCTTCGCTGTTAGAGCTGAGGGCGGATTGGTTTCAGATGCAATCGTATTACTGGATAGGGAGGAGGGCGGAAGCGAAAAACTTGAAAGAATAGATGTAAAATTACACTCAGTGTTGAAGATGAGGGAAGTAGCCCAAAAACTTTATGAAATGAACGCCATAGGAGAGGATGAAGTGAAAATAATATTAAGCCAATTGAAAGCCAAGAAAGACTAATCTATTTTCAATGAAGCAAACTTTCCAAATCAACGATTATTTTATGTGGCTCATCAAAATCAAATTCTAAGAACCTAGCGCTCAACCCTTCCTCAAGCATATATTTTATTAAGGCTTCCATGAAAATACCCTTCTCTTCAACCAATCTAATCTCTCTACCTATACTTCGTATTACGCCGCTAACTGCGCACGAGGGGGAGCGCTTAACCCCAATAACAGCCAGTATCTGGATACGCGGCTTCACTCCCATAAATATGAAAGCCTTCAACTGCTCAACTACGCTCTTCGCCAATCTATCACAGTGCTCCCTAAAACCCGGTAGCGCCTCATACTCATCTTTCGTTCTAGATGGTCGAGGGTTACCGCAGAAGGTAAACTCTGGGCAAGGCATCTGAAAAACCCCGATATTATGTTTTAGGAGGAACTCCATCACCTCGGTGACTAGACCAATATTTCGCTCAATAGGTTTACCATTCTGCCACCACCTCGTGCTCTTATTGAGTAGGCAGTGGGAGAATACCATGATTTTAGATGAAGGGATCATTATATCTTCACCATACCGCACCCTTTACTCTTTTTCCATCTAGTAACTATTGTGGTGCCGGAGGCCTTTTCTGAGCGTAAAGATATCTTTTCGCCTTCCCCTCACGGGTTAGTATCCCATCCCTGACGAGGTCGAGAAGGACATGCGCAACAGCCGTCCGATCATAGTGATAACCTATACGCGTCATCTCCTTATGAACATCGTCGAGGGAACGCGGTACAGAAAACCAGCCCTCCCTCCATAACCGTTCAACAACTCCACGACATGTTTCAGCTTTAGCTGATGGAGCGGTTGTCTCGGCGGCTGCGGCCCGTAGAGATGTCTGGCTGGCGATGCTTGAAAGAATTTTATCGATGATGTCTTTTACCTGATCCTCTCTACAGCTTATTTCAAACTCTACATTTCCAACCTTCATTTTTATGTGAACCGGGGTTTTCTCTTCGGTTTTCTCATTCATTTTAATCTCTCTTTTTGGTGTTGTTCATCTTGTTCATGCGCAACATTTATATACAACATCATTGATCTATAAATTGGTGAAAGTTGTTGATTGGACAAATACATTATACAACAACACCAAAATATAATTTTTCCCAAATCGTTGAAGACATAGACTTATCAAAGAAGTTTATTGAGTTAAGCCTCAACACGATGAGCGAGATAAAAGAAAAGTTTTTTCAGCCATCAATCAGTCTTGACGGACAATTTACGGATAGGCTTGACGAGCAGGAAGACACCGTCGAAGTCAATGGTAAAAGCGCCCTCCCCATAATCACGCGGTTAGAACCGACCTCTGACGAAACGCCGATAATGGCGATCGACGCCTCAAGCATTAAGGTTGGTGAAACGGAGCGCGGAGTTATATGCGCCGTTAGGGGAGCGGTTGTCTGGAATGAGCGGAAGCGTTATAAATATTTGCGTGTAGGACCATTCCCATTCCACATTACTGAGGAGAGCCGTAAAGAAATCTTAAGGGTTCTTGGCCAATATTCACCAATTACTTTTAACTCAAGCCTATCCTTCCTAATTGAGGTGCAGAGCCGTTTATGTAATGCCCTTGAGAGGTGGATTCAAATAATAGTGTCTAGATCTATAAGTAACAGCATTATACTTTGGGATGGGGCGCTTTCATGTAGTTCTCAAAATGGTCACTTTGACCTACTGCCCCAAATCTTGAGGTATGCTAGAAGCAATTCAAACACGATATTATCGTTCTCGAAAGCCTCAACTGTTAAGTTTCTAGGAAAAAGAATCACGGAACTAATAACTAAACAAAAGGGGCCGTGCCTCTTAGAGATCGATGAGCGGGCGTTATCTATATCTTCTAGGAGAAACCTGCGTTTACTGGGTAAGATATATGTCGCCAAATTAAGTGAGAGGGGCTACGCCTTTAGGGTGGATGTTGATAAGGCTTTGTCTAGAGAGGCGCAACTGCTGGTGATTCAGAAGCTGCTTGGAAACGACTTAGTCTTTCAAGGCTACCCGGAGACATTAAGGTTAGCGCATATATTCTCAACTTTTACAGCTAGCGATGTCATAGGTATACAGCGCTTTATAGCGAAGAGATATGGTCTTAAGGTTGTTTCATTGCCGAGCATTAGAAAAGCCCTGTTCGGACCATTTGGAACCGGCTTTTTCGGAGACTAAGACGCATGCGTCTCTACAAGAAAACTGGCAACACGGTTCACATAATTAGCTTTCCAGACGAGGAAGTCGAGAAAGGCTGCTACCTCGTTATAGAGGATAGGAAGTCCGGTAGGTCGATGATTGTTCAAGTTATTGATGTTCAGTTTGCGAATGTTCCGGGGATAATGGAGGAGCTTTTACGTGAGCCGCTGATAGACGACCCGTTTAAGGGGGATGAAATTGACCCGTTTGATATAACATCCCATATACTTTATGTTCAGGACGCTCGGCTGTTGATTTGCAAGATTCATGGAACAATAGAGAATGGTAAACTGAGTTCAAACAGTTCGTGGCTACCTTCAAGAACCCACTCCACGATAAACAGGCTGCCTATCGGGAAGCTGATGGAAATAATCAATATGGCGGCAAGATACCCTATAAATCTCGGGGAAACAATGGAGAACACATCTATAGCAATAGATGCCTTCAAACTAGATGGAAAACTCAACATTATCACTGGAAGAAAAGGTGCTGGAAAATCCCATTTATCCAAGATTTTGGTTCTAGGCTTAATCAAATATGGCGCGGTCGTGGTAATATTCGACCTAAACGGCGAATACAGGAACCTAGGCCTGAACCTCGATGGGATGAAGAATGAGTTTCATGAGAAAATTCACGTCTTAATTCCCGGCGAAAACTTTAAAGTTACTTTAGCTCAAGCAGGTCTATCAGTCATCATGAAGATACTTGTCCACGCCCTTAATCTCCCCGGCACATCAGCTCGGGAGTTTAGACATATATGGCGCTTTCTGGAGGAACGGAACATGCTATCATTGCAGGAGCTCGGCGAAGCCATCAGAAGGTGGCAATGCAATCAGCAAGTTAAAGACGCCCTTTTCTCCCGCTACTACACCCTCCTTCACACAAATTTCTTTACTGATAACGTTGATAACGCTGTTAATTTTGAAGATTTACTCCAATTGTTGACCATGTTGCACGGTTGCCCCAATCATCTTCTGCTACAACTGCAAAATAATAAGTTACTCCTGGTATTAAACCAGTTATAACTCTCTGCTCAAGTTGTCCACCTGAATTGGGT
>JAOAJJ010000013.1:0-4761 GCA_026414245.1 Candidatus Bathyarchaeota archaeon | reverse complement strand
TAGCAACTCTTCTCCAGTAGACCGGCAGATAGTGGTAGAGTATGTTCTCGCGAAGCTTCAGGATTCGCTTTCTAAATGGAAAATTAGGGCGGTTTTCCTCTTCGCTGAGGAAGCACACCTATATCTTAAAGAGACATATTGGGATGATATAGTGACTAGAATGAGGCATTTCGGGATATTCACAACATTTATAACGAATCAGCCGAATACGATAAAAGAAAACATTTATCGCCAAGCAGACAACATTTTCCTCTTTAACTTCGTAAATGAGCATGATTTAGAAGTCATCTCCAGAGCCGCCAAAGTGGATGCTGAAACAATAATATCTGTTGTCCGGGATTTACCACCTCATCATTGTCTCGTGTTAGGCGAAGTTGTAAGAGACTTCCCGATAATCGTTAGGGTTAAACCATTGGAGGTTAAGGCTATGGGTGAAACAAGGTTCTTCTTTACTGAAAGGGAAGAAGGCATTAAAAAGACTGCTGATTAAAGATATAGCCTTTAAAGAGTTTCCTTTTTCATCGGGTTTATTCACTGGATGATTCAAGGGCATTATCGCATCTATAAAAAGCGATAACTATAATTTTGTTTTCCCCTGACACAGCTGAAATCTTGTTTAAATTTTAAATTATGCTGTTAAGCCATGCTAGAGTTAATGCTGGTTCAATGAAACAAAAAAGGTATAAAGTGAAGCAAAGCTTATATCTTCTTAACGCATTATTTATTGTTGCGGCTGTCTGAGAGAGCCGATGAAGAAAGCGGGTATTACTGGAACCCTTCCCCGGGTAATGATGATTAATTTGCGAGAAGATCTCGCTAAGATCGCCTAGGAGAAATTAGCTAGTCATCTTCCATGGTTTTCACGAAAAGCTTAGTTATCAAACCAACATTTTTCAACTGTTTTCGGTATAAGGGGCAATAGGATGTAGGGTCTTTAAGTCAACTTGGCGAGCAGCCGCTATCTTCTTTATTCAGGTCTTCCCCAGCACATACGAGAATATAGCGGGATTACTCTCTTGGAGCGATGCCTACTGGATCCGCTTCTTCCTCGCCTGGCTAAAATACATTTGTTTTTAAGGCGAGCAGCCTTCCAGGCTTCAATCAATAGTCTTATATTTTTGTTCTCTAGACATAGATTACATGGTGTCGAGATGAAAGGTGATCGCCAAATCCCTAGATAGAAATTCTTGTAATTTAGAGCCAACTGTCTTTTCAGCGCCCCATAAAACTGCTTATATTCATGATATAATAGTCTATCTTTCTTCAGAGTTAAGGGATGGTGTCTTAAATGTTTAGCGGGGTTCCACCGATACCAGATTTCCCTAAAATCGAGCATAAAATATTAAGATTCTGGAGAGAAAACAAATCCTTCGAAAAACTCATGGAGATGAGGAGGGGGAATAAACCCTACTCCTTCATAGACGGCCCTATAACTGCCAATAACCCCATGGGGGTTCACCACGCCTGGGGACGCACATATAAGGATTTGTTCCAAAGGTTTAGGGCGATGCAAGGCTATGATCTGCGTTATCAGAATGGCTTCGACTGCCAAGGGCTTTGGGTTGAGGTTGAAGTTGAGAAGGAGCTTGGTTTCAAGTCTAAGAAGGATATTGAGGCCTATGGTATAGCTGAGTTCGTTAAAAGGTGTAAGCAGAGGGTTTTACGCTATGCCGCCAAGCAGACGGAGCAATCTATACGTTTAGGCTACTGGATGGATTGGAATGATCCTGGTTTTCTACTTTGGCTGGCAGACGCCCTTGAAAACCCAAGTCAGATAATAACTATTCGGGGCGCCAATGGTCAGATAATATCGGACACCGTTGAGAGAATTGTTGGACAATTAGGCTCGCCGGAGATAGGCGGCTCATACTTTACTTTCTCAGACGAGAACAACTACATGATCTGGGCTTTCCTAAAGAAGTGCTGTGAGAAAGGCTGGATATATAAGGGCACAGATGTCATGCCATGGTGCCCTAGATGCTCGACAGCTCTCTCAGAACATGAGATCGTCACCGAAGGCTACAAAGAATTAGTTCATCCCGGCTTAACCATCAAATTCCCTCTTAAAGCCGGGAGAAACGAGTCGCTGCTTGTATGGACAACGACTCCGTGGACGCTTACATCCAACGTTGCGGTAGCAGTTCACCCTGACATAACTTACGTGAAAGTCAAATGTGGCAGCGAATACTTCTATCTCGGCAAGCCGGCTCTAGACAGAACTTTGCCGAAAGGAAGCTACGAGATAGTGGGGGAGATGAAAGGCAGCGATATGGAGGGGTGGACTTATAATGGACCGTTCGACGAACTCCCAGCTCAAATAAATTCTGGCGCCGTTGAAGCGCATAGAGTAATACTGTGGAGTGGGGTTACAGAGGAGGAGGGGACATGCATAGTTCACATAGCCCCTGGATGCGGTAAAGAAGACTTTGAGCTTGGAAAGATATATGGGCTGCCTACGATAGCGCCGCTTGACGAGTTCGGCGTATTTATCGAAGGCTTCGGCAAATATACGGGCACACATGTCTATGAGTCAGCCGGCTCGATAATCGACGATCTTAAAAGGAAGGGTTTGCTCCTCAAGGTTGAGGATTATAGGCACCGCTACCCAGTCTGCTGGAGGTGCGGCAGCGAATTAGTCTTCCGTCTCGTCGACGAATGGTTCATATCAATGGGTAAGAAGCTCAACAAGCCCCTTGAAGAGATAACCGAAGAAGAGAAGGCTCAAAACCTCCGCTACCAGATCATGGAGGTTGCGAAGAAGGTTCGCTGGATACCGGATTACGGGCTGCAGCACGAGATAAACTGGCTTGAGAACATGGAGGACTGGATGATATCAAAGAAGCGCTATTGGGGGTTAGCCCTGCCAATATGGGAGTGTCATAGATGCGGGGGCTTCGAGGTTATAGGCGGAAGGGAGGAGCTTAAGGCTAGGGCTGTTGAGGGATGGGAGATCTTCGAGGGACATACACCGCATAGACCATGGGTTGACGCAGTCAAGATAAGGTGCTCCAGATGCGGGGCGCTTATGTCGCGTATACCTGATGTTGGAAACCCGTGGCTTGACGCTGGCATAGTGGCGTACTCGACGATTCGCTATAGTACCGACCGAAATTACTGGAGAAAATGGTTTCCGGCGGAGTTTGTTTGCGAGTCGCTTCCAGGTCAGTTCAGAAACTGGTTTTACGCCATGTTGGCAATGAGCACGGTTATGGAGGGTGAGCCGCCATTTAAGATATGTTTTGGACACGGGCTTGTCCTCGACGAGCAGGGGCGGGAGATGCACAAGTCTTGGGGGAACGTCATATGGTTCGATGAGGCTGCCGAGAAGATGGGGGCTGATGTTATGCGCTGGATATATTGTACAACTAGACCTGAGCAAAACCTTCTATTCGGCTATAAAAGGGCTGAGGAAGCTAGGAAGCGTTTTCTTATTCCTCTGTGGAACATATATAGCTTCTTCGTGACTTACGCAAACTTGGATGAATGGTCTCCTAAGAGAGATTTAGCAGCTTACGATTCATTCTCGCTTCTTGACAAGTGGGCTATCTCAAAACTCAACATTTTAATTAAAGATGTAACCAGATACCTTGAAGATTTTAACCCATATGACGCTGCAATATCCATAGAGAGGTTTGTTGACGAGCTCTCCACATGGTACATTAGGAGGTCTAGGCGAAGATTCTGGAAGAGCGAGCGGGATGAGGATAAAAACGCCGCATACACGGTTCTATACATATGTTTAACAACGCTCATTAAGCTTCTCGCCCCATTTATTCCATTCATAACAGAGGAGATATACCAAAACATTGTACGCGGTGTTGATCCAAATGCCCCTGAAAGCATTCATCATAACGATTGGCCTATAGCTGACGAGAGAATGATTGACGAGGATTTAATGAGAGACATGGATCTGGCTATCAAAATCTGCAGTCTAGGTCGCTCAGCCCGCAATAAGGCTGGTATTAAATTGCGTCAACCGCTGCTTGAGGCGAAGGTGGTTGTCAGCGAGGAGGTTGTGAAGCGCATAGAGAGACTTAAGGGCATAATTATTGATGAACTCAACGTAAAAAGTTTATCTCTGACAACGCGAAGGAGCGACCTGTTTAACTATTCTGTGAAAATCGTTCCAGAATCTATTGGTAGAAAGTATGGTAGGCTGCTTCCAAAAATCCGTGAAGCCGTGGAAAAAATTAGCGTGGAGGAAGTTGTCGCCGCCATGAAGAGTGGGTGTTTAAGCTTAACTGTCGAGGGGCAGGAGATAAGGCTTCTGCCGGAGGACATCAAGATTTTAGAGGAGCCTAAGAATGGCTACTCGATCTCAGAAGAAAATAACATAGTTGTAGGCGTATGTAAAATTATGCCGGAAAACCTTAAATTAGAGGGGCTTGCCAGAGACATCGTCAGACGCATACAGAACCAGAGGAAGGAGGCAGGGTTTAACATAGCTGACCAGATTGAGACCTACTACGAGGCGGGGCCAATATTAACCGAGGTTTTCGAGAGCTTTGGGGATTACATATCTGCTGAAACGTTATCAGTGATAATAAGAAGGGGGAGCCCTCCGGGGGAAGCCCATTTAGCAACGTATAATTTGGCTGGTGAGACGCTAAAGATCTGGCTTAGGAGAGCGGGATAACGCTGAAAAAGATGCCTTTAAGTTATAATCCACCATTAATGTAAAGGGTTATCTACTTGGTGAACACATTAAACTAATGTTGGTGAGAGAATGGCTGAAGACTACGACTTTGAGCTCTTAAAGGA
>JAOAJJ010000140.1 GCA_026414245.1 Candidatus Bathyarchaeota archaeon | reverse complement strand
TCTGGAACCTCGATCTCGATTTCGCCAATTTCATCCACGATTTCTTGGAGACCGTGCTCAATAAACTCGTTGTAAGAGTCAAGATGCTGCCTGACTAACCCCTTCTCCTCAAAGAATGACTTAAAAATTAGAAAGGCGTCTTCCGGGCTAATCAAGCTCTTAAGCCTCCTACGCCCAAATATGCTATGATATAGTCTCGAATAGATTTAGGACACATTATTAAACCTTCCTGTAAACCCCCATTTACTGCAGCACAACATTTGGAGCAGAGTAAGTAAAATCTAAAACAACAGATGAAATTAATAAACTTTGCTTTTTCACCCCTCTTATAAAATAATGTTTAAGCCTACCGCAGCCACTATTATTTAGAAATTAGAAAAGTATGCTGTTAAATCAGCCGCTCGGCTCCAGCTCCGCAGGCCGACGTCCTAATCCTGACTAGACCACGGGTCCACCTGACCGCCCTAATCAACTCGTAATTTATTGTTGGCGGACCCGGTGGGATTTGAACCCACGATCTCCGGCTTTCTGCGCTGGAACCGTGGCATCGATCATATTTAGCTTGTGTTATTAATGCTATAAACATTTTGCTTTAAGCAGAGTGATTTATCTTCTTAAATCTTTATATTTTCTTAAACCTTTCTTTCAATAGGAGGGTTTGGGGGGCTCACGTTGGGGATCCCAATATCTCCGGATGAGTTGGCTGAAGCTGAAGATGTAGACTTCGTCGAGGAAAAAGAGGAGTGGAATGTCTATAGGTTAAGTGATGGCACGATATTGAAAGTCAAACTTGTTTTAACAGGTGTGAAAAGACTTAAGAAATGGAACCCTGACGGGACACCAATATACGTGATAAACTCGCAGAATATTGTGCGTGTAGTTAATGTTCCTAGGGAATTAAAGGCGAAGGCGAGAGAGCCTTCCTTTAGACCAACGTAGTGGGCAGCTCACCCATTAAAGCCCTATATCCCTGAAAAGACCGTTTATGCAGTCTTTCATCGACTGAAGGAGCGGATGCTTTATCTTTAAGGATTTTAGGTTTTCAAGCCTCTCGATCCTAAATGATAAGGGTGGATGGGGATCTAATCCAAGCCAGCTGCCAACTCGGCTGGAAGCCTTCTCAAACCATAGGCGCCTATAGCCTATCTTTCTTAAAGCGTTGGCTAAAGCATCCGACTTCCCAAGCACAAGCGCTGATTCAAGGTCCGCTCTAGCCTCAAAAAACTTCGCTATAAAATATATGAGGCTTAATGCGAATAAGAAGTATAAAAAGCCGAACATCATGATGAAGGGTGTTATCTGCAAAAGGATGTAAACCCTAAACAAGTATTCGGCTGACGTCAACATAAAGAGCGATAGGGGATCCCTACCCTTAACGTGGCTTATTTCGTGACCTATAACCGCAGTTATCTCCTCCTCATCTAGTTGAATTAGCAGTCCAGTTGTCACTAGTATGAGGCTGAAACGGGGAGACGGGCCTGTGGCGGCCGCGTTGGGAATTATAATGTTTGCTATTCTAATTTTCGGGATAGGCATATTAAACCTTTTGGCAACAGTGTTAACTATCTGGTAGACATCGATGCTCTTTATCAGCAGATTTTCGGGTTTAATGTTTATGCCGTGATTCATGAACACCTCTTGAACTGTTTCAGCGTCAATCGGTTTTCCAAGAGCCAGAGTTTTCTCATAGATTTCTCTCTTAATTTGGAGGAGGCGCTCCCTAGGATAATTCTGCCTAATAAAATCGAAGTCTTCTGGGGGAATATGATATTGTAATATGTGAACCGTAGGCGACTCTTTAGTAATAGGCCAGTCGCCCATCTGCATAATGATTTTATCCGAGAATAGAATTAGAATGAACTGCGATAATACCAGAATTATGGGAGCATATGTGGGGCCGAAAAATGCGAAGATCATATAACTAAATAATATGAATATAACGAATAGCATAAGCATGTTCCCGGTAAAAATTTGACTAAGAAACTTTTTTCTCTGGGTTAGCATTTTCTCACTCGTTAAATGCTTACCTGGAACCCAGGCAAAATATAGCGTTGTCTTTCTAATCTCATCTTCAAACATTTGAAATAATACTATTAGATCCTCCTTTATCCTGCTCAGAAGGCTTTGCGGAAAGTAGTCGCCGTAGGGTCTCATCTTGATTTCGAAAGGATCACCGGCAGTAATTTCGACATCAACATACCATAGTCCTGAGCCCAGAATAGTGAAGGCTAAAGTTTCTTTTCCATCAATGATCCAGCGCCTAACGTTTGCAAAGTTATAGTAGTGTGGCACTATATATTTCCTGTAAATGAACATAAGTAAATCATGGTGGAAAGCGGGCGAAACCTCTGTATGCAACTTAAATGATGTTTCGCCAACTTCTCTTAAAATCTCCATTATCCATCATCTTTCACATTTTTATCTTTCTATCCAATTATTGATGAATATTGCCGATTATTAAATATGTCTCCCCCCTTAAATATAAGTGTGGAAATAGGTTTTGGAAACTTGTAAGGCAGCGTAAAAGTTTTTTAAAGGGATCACAATAATGCTTTTATAGAGAAAATAGGAATTCTTTGGTATTAGCCAGAGAATCTGGCGGTAGCTATGGAGCCCACTAAAAAACCATTAAATGTGTTAATGAAGCAATTGAACTCCCATATTGGTGTTACCCTCAAAAATAATGTGGAATATAGGGGCACAATGATACACTGCGACAGCTACATGAACATCATACTGGATAGCGCGGAGGAATATAATGGCGACAGCTTAATCGCAAATTACGGTAAAGTTCTAGTAAGGGGAAACAATATTCTCTACATAACGCTAAATCCACCACAGAGGAAAGAGTAGGAACAACGTAACTGTTTTCCCGGCGGAACATTAAGTGCTAATCCTGGAAAAGCTAAAGGCTTCAGAGAGAATAAGAGCGGGTTCATCAATTTAAAAATTGAGGTGTGAGAGGGAATAATACACGATCTCGCCCCTTCTGTTTATAACGGCTAATATCAGCTCTTTTTTCAGGTTTTGTGCTTGCGAGAGTGTCTGCGCAAGATCTTCTATGGAGAGAGCCATGCCTTCATATATGCCGTAGACCAGGTAATCCGCTGAATCTCTGCTGTATTCGCCTCTCCCATATAGGCGGAAATCCACGCCTAGACCAAAGCCTTCCCGGACAACGTATCCTCTACTCCTTAAATCACGGTAGATGAGATATTTAATCCAAGCGTTCTTCTCAGCAGCCTTATATTTCTTCAGTAGAAGCTGGAAGCTAACGGGGTTACCAGTCTTCCCATCTATAACTTTAAGCAGCCCCCTGCCACATAAGTATAGGGCTTCATGGAAGGCTAATAATAGTCCTTCATCTCTCTGCACTCCATAGCCTCTTGAGAGTAGTTTCTCAGAATCCTCCCTAGATTCGACGAGAACCCCGTCATCTTTAAGCCAAGCTTCAATAATTTTCTTCTTCGCCTCTTGCCCCCCACTATCGCTTTGTCCCGCCATTTCCTTACCCTAACTAAAGATCACCGCCCCCAAATATCTTCTTTTTGCAGAGCCTTTTAAAGTAATCCCTGCTCAGAACACCCCTCTCACATATTACAGCATCATCATATTTTATCGGCGTTACATCGAAAGCTGGGTTAAGCACGTTTACTC
>JAOAJJ010000139.1 GCA_026414245.1 Candidatus Bathyarchaeota archaeon | reverse complement strand
ACCCCGTCAGCCCTCATCTTACGCAGCGCATCCATAACCAGAGTTGAAGCATAGCCTCTCCCCCTGAAATCCCTATGAGTGCATACAGCGCCAATCATGCCAACTTTGAGCCAGGAGCCATAAACTAAAAGGTTTCCCTCCCATATACCTACATGTGAAATCGGCTTCCCATCCCTAACAACCACACGCAGATTATCTAAATTATTTATATTAAATAGCAGCTGGAAAACCTCGCCCATTATGGGTGGTAAACCTCTAGGCGCCATAAATACTTCATTAACGAGATCCAATATTTTCGGCAGCTCATCGGGCTTAGCTGCTCTAGGGCCCTCTAACAAACCCATACCCCCATCGACAGAAAACTTAGGTGGGAAGGATTCAGGGTAAGAAAACCGCCGCGGCGATCACTGTCGTCCATAGACCGTCCTTATGGCCTTCAGCTGACTGGCATATATGTGTTGTCTTAAAGATTTTTCCGCTAGCCTTATACACTTTTTTACGCTCGTCCCAAGCCTTTTCCGGGTCGAATTCTATTCCAAGCGTTGTAGCAAGCATTGTCGCAGCGAGATCTTCAGCATATTCGCCAGCTTTTTTAGCGGTTTCACCGAACGAGTAGTGTTCAGATAAATAGCCGTAACCATTGTCTTTCGGTATAGCTAACCCTATGGCTGCAGCAATCAAGCGGTTAGGTTCATTAGTCTCATTCTTAGCCATAACAACATATGTTATCTGACCTGGACGCAGTATCTTAAGCCCTTCTTCCCTTGAAATTATTTTGCAGCCCGGTGGAAAAATGCTTGATATGCAGACTAGATTACATTTCTCTATGCCGGCGTCTCTTAAAGCCAGCTCGAAAGAGACCAGTCTATCCTTATGCACCCCTACTCCCTTCGTGAAAAACATCTTCGTCGGAATCATTTCTATACTCATATTCATAAAATTATATGAGCAAAATATCTTTTTAAAAAGTTTTTTGGTTAAAAAATGCGGAGACAATCTGCCTTTAAAATTTAAGAAGCCTGAAAAATAACCTTTTAGCCGAATGAGTTTTAAATGAGCATTTAAATATCAAATCTTTGGGAGGGTTCTTTTTAATTTGAAGTGAAAAATTAATATGAGTTTTAGTGTGGCGGTTTATAGGACGGTGGAAAAGAGCTTAGAGCGGAATAGTTTAAACATTAAGAAGGCTTTATCACTGAAGATTCTGTAGGATAAAGCCTGAAATCTCTTAAAGGCGTCGAGACCTCCTCCCTGCTTATAGGACTCATATATAATAAGGCGTCATGGGGTTGCTAGAAAACGACGAAAGCTTATTAATGATTTCTAATCTTAATGTTGTTTTGTGATTCACTATGAGCGAAATTAAAAGTTATTTGGAGGGCCCAGTTGAACTCTTCTGCGAGTATTGTATTGAACCAATGGGCATTGATGTATCTAAGCCAAGATTCTCATGGAAGTTGACGCACCATGAGCGCGGGCGTATGCAATCAGCCTATCAAATACTAGTCGCATCTTCCGAGGAGAATTTAGCCAGGGATTTTGGCGATATGTGGGATAGTGGGAAAGTTAACTCAAACCGATCGGTGAATGTGGAATACGCTGGAAAGCCTCTGGAGAGTGGCGGAGTTTATTATTGGAAGGTTAGATGGTGGGATGATAAGGGACAAGTTAGCTCGTGGAGCAGAATCGCCAGATTTGAGATGGGTCTGTTAAAGCCTGAAGATTGGAGGGCTAAATGGATCGGCGGCGGAAACCTGCTTAGAAAGGAGTTTGTGTTAGATGGGAAAGTTAAGCGGGCGAGGGTTTACGTCAGCGGCTTAGGTTACTATGAGTTAAGAGTGAATGGATGCAGAATAGGCGACCGTAGGCTTGACCCCGGATGGACAGATTACGCGAAAATAGTTCTCTATACAACTTACGATGTCTCTAATTATCTTAAAGAGGGGAGAAATGCCATTGGCATAATGTTGGGTAATGGACGATATAATGTTAAGCCCTATAGAAGAGAGCATAGAGCTTTTATGCCAGCGCATAAACATTATGGAGAGCCTAGAGCAATACTACAGCTGATAATAGAATTTTCTGATGGGAGAAAAGAGCTCATAGTGACAGATGAAAGCTGGAAGGCTTCTAAAGGCCCGATAATCGATGATGACATCTATGACGGCGAGGTTTACGACGCTAGGCTGGAGAAGGACGGCTGGGACCTCCCCGGCTATGATGACTCTTCCTGGGATAATGCTAGGGCTGTGGAGCCGCCCGGCGGAATCATGGCTTCGCAGGCAACCTTCCCGCCGATAAGGGCTGTTAAAATTCTTCAGCCGGTCAGCATAAGTAATCCGAAGCCGAACGTCTACGTGGTTGATTTTGGTCAGAACTTCACCGGCTGGGTTAGATTAACTGTCAGCGGGCCTAGAGGGGCAGAGGTTAAGCTCAGGTATGCGGAGCTTCTAAACCCGGATGGAACAATAAACACTGCGCCTAATCGGGGAGCTAAATCTACAGACATATATATTTTGAAAGGAAGCGGCGTCGAGACCTATGAGCCTAGGTTTACATATCATGGATTCCGTTATGTTGAGGTTACAGGCTACCCGGGTGCGTTAAGCATCAATAATATTGAAGGTATTGTAGTTCACACGGACGTTGAGTCTACTGGAGGTTTTTCATGCTCAAACCAGCTAATCAACAACATTCACAGAAATGTGTTGTGGGGTCAAGTAAGCAATTTAATGAGTATCCCAACTGATTGCCCGCAGAGAGATGAACGCATGGGTTGGATGGGTGACGCTCAGCTCTCAGCCGAGGAAGCTATATACAACTTTAACATGGTAAACTTTTACACTAAATGGCTTAGAGATATAAAAGCGGCCCAAAGCGAAGATGGAAGTGTGCCGGATGTGGTTCCACCCTATTGGAGCTTTTATCCAGCCGACCCGGCTTGGGGGACTGCGTGCATAATAATTCCATGGTACCTCTATCTCTACTACTATGACAAAAGGGTTCTTGAGGAAAACTACGATGTCATGAAGAGGTGGGTTGACTTCTTATCATCCAAGGCTGAGAATTACATACTTAAGTTCAGTAAATATGGGGACTGGTGCCCTCCCGGGCAGATAGTATCCTTGAATACTCCGGGTGAAATCGTCTCCACACTATGCTATTACGAGGATGTGCTGCTGCTATCTAAAATAGCAAATGTCCTCGGAAAAACCGAAGATGCGGAGAAGTATCATGATCTGGCTGAGAAAATTAAAGATGCATATAATAAAAGGTATTTGAGGGGAGATCACTACACGGCGCTGGAAGCCATTATACCAGGCTCACCGATCGGTTACAGTCAGACAGCTAATGCGACCCCACTTTACTTGGATATCGTTCCACCGGATAAAAGGGAGAGCGTCGTAAAAAGATTGTTAGATGACGTAATGACAGCCCACGACCACCATGTTAATACGGGGATAGTTGGGACAAGATATCTCCTCGACGCATTGACTAAATGTGGTTACGCTGACATAGCGTACAGGATTGTGACGCAGACAACCTACCCCAGCTGGGGATACATGATTGAAGAGGGGGCGACAACCATTTGGGAGAGATGGGAGTATCTGACAGGCCCAGGAATGAACTCACATAATCATATAATGTTCGGCAGCGTAGACGCATGGTTCTATAAGGCTTTAGCGGGCATAAATGCTGATCCATCATGCCCCGGCTTCGAGAAAATAGTGATTAAGCCACATATTGTCGGAGACCTCACATACGTCGGTGCCTCACTGAGAACAATCC
>JAOAJJ010000138.1 GCA_026414245.1 Candidatus Bathyarchaeota archaeon | reverse complement strand
ATATAAAGGACTCCGGTCTTCCCCTTAGGGCTTAGTTTAAAGGTCCCTGTGTTCTTTGTAACCATTTTTCCCATTCGCCCCCGATTTTTCACTTGAGGTTTTATCTGGTATTCTTCCTTATAAACTTTTTGGCAGAATGCCGAAAGGCTTATATGGGAGAATTTACCAAAGATTTTATCGGGCAAAATGTGAGGTGAAAGGTATGGTGGTAAAGATTAAGGGTGTTTGGGTTCGGGTTGTTGAGCCCGGCTTGGTTCAAATCCAAAGCTTCACGAACCTGGAGAAGTTTTATGTGGTTGATTTGAGAGAGAAGAGTTGCACTTGTCCAGACTTCAAGTTTAGAGGGCGAAAATGCAAGCATATTCGGTTTGTTGAGGAGCATGAGGTTTCAATTGATATAGAGACTCGAATCTGGCGGGCTAACAAAGACTTTGAAAAATGGAGAGAGCAGAATGCGCCGGCGCTAGCGGCCTTGAAACTCATGCATACACTCAAAAGCTTTTAAATCCCATCCCTCCATTCTTTTATTGTTTGGAGGATGGTTTAATGGTGTTACACTTGAAAGAAGCCCGAGGAAAGAACGAAAACCTTGTAGCATTCAGAATACCGCGGGAACTGAGTGTAACACTAAGAAAAATGGGGATAAACCCGAAAGAAGCATGCATTCAGGCGCTTTATGAAATTGCGGTTGGAAACGGGTTTTCTTCTGGTGTTCGGGAACGAACCTCGGGAACAGAGCCGATTTCAAGCCCCATTTTAAAAAAGCAGCAATTTTTTGGAGCCGGGGACGGGATTCGAACCCATGTAAGCGGGTCTGCAGCCCGCTGCCTAGCCGCTCGGCCACCCCGGCTAGCTTGGCTTGCCCTTATAGTCAAGATTATTCTTTGAATTCTCTGGAATAATAATTTTTCTAAGATTAGTGTTATCTTATGGTGCGCCGGCAATCGACGGCTCGAAAATTTTTCTGATGAAGTCTAGCAGGTAGTTGATTTGGTTTGTTAGTATTCCCGCCGCCAGCATTGTTAGCCCTAGGAGGAGGATTAGTAGGGCGATTATTCTCTTCTCTTCAATCTTCATTTCATCCTCCCCCTATATCATCTTCATTATTTGTGCATGTAGGACTCCGCATATCTCGAAAACGGCTTCTGGGTGGACGAAGCCCCTCTCAATAGCTTTTTCAACTATTTTTCGCCCGCATAAATTAACTATTGTTGACTTTTCGATTAATTCTAGGGCGTTTTCTATGCTGGTCTTATAGCCGTTATAAAATTCGTCTTTAACCTCGAAGACGACGCCATCCTTCCTAAAAGTCTTCCCGAGTATATCTGTGTCGCAGATAGCTAGGAGGGTGTGTCTCCCCCACTTAGTAATCTTGATGTAGACTTCCAATATCTCCTCCTTCCCAATAATCTGCGTTTATATGCGTCTAACCGGCGACCTAGCTCCGCAAGCCTCACATACTAGGAAATTAAGTCTCTTCTCCTTAATAATTTTTGTATCAGGTCTCCTGCAAATCGGGCATGTCACAAACTCATCCATATAACGCTTAACAAGCCTATCAAAATCCTCGCTCTCAAACCTCCCCTGAAAAACAGCCCTTGAACCTTCTATTGCTCCCGAAGTAGCCATCTCTTTTGACAGGTATCTTAAGACATGCGCTGGATCCCTATTTAAGGCGTCGCATATATCTTTGAAGTTATTTAGGAATGTCCTTGAACCAAACTTTACAGAGGAAGCCCTTGGCACTTCAAGTCTCTCACGTCTGAAAACCTCGGATGGAAGTTGTTTATATGCTTCATTCAGCATCTCCTCATACTTGAGATCCATATCCACCGCTCCCTTATGCTCATTAACATATTTCTAAAAGAAGCCTAAAAATCTACCTGAACTGAGGGGACGGACAAAATTTATAATTAGGGACACTATTTTAAGATGGAATAGGCCTATGAAGAAGTTTAAGAATTTCAGCAAGTGGTTTGATGAGATACTTTTTAACGCTGACATACTTGACAATAGGTATCCGGTTAAAGGCTTCGCTGTTTATAAGGCGTGGGGCTTTAGGATAATCAAGAATATAATTGAGATTCTTGAAGAGAGGCTTAATGAAACCGGGCACATCCCGATGCTCTTCCCGGTTGTTATACCTGAGGATGCATTTGCTAAGGAATCCGAGCATATTAAAGGCTTCAGCTCAGAGGTTTTTTGGATCACGCATGCAGGCGATAGAGAGCTTGATAAAAAGCTCCTTTTAAGGCCGACTTCTGAGACAGCCATATATCCCATGTTCGCCTTATGGATCAGGTCTCATGCAGACCTCCCCCTAAAGGTTTACCAAAGCGTCGCAGTTTACAGATACGAGACTAAAGCTACTAGACCCCTACTTAGAATGAGGGAGTTCCTCTGGAACGAAGCTCACACAGCGCATAAATCATGGGAAGAAGCTGAGAGGCAGGTTGCGGAGGCAGTAGAAATCTATAATAGCGTCTTTAAGCGTCTAGGTTTAAGCTACTTGGTTCTGAGGAGACCGGACTTCGACAAGTTTGCTGGAGCAGTTTACTCCATAGCGTTCGATGCATGGAACCCTGATGGAAGAGTTAACCAGATAGGCACTGTTCATAATCTTGGCGAAAACTTCGCTAAAGCCTTCGAAATAACATACGAGGATCTTGATGGCTCACATAAGAATGTCTTTCAGACATGCTACGGCTTCGGCTTAAGCCGCGTTGTAGCCGCCATAATAGCTCAGCACAGCGATGATCACGGTCTCATACTGCCGCCGGATATTGCGCCAATACAAGTGGTCATAGTTCCAATCTTGTATAAAGGGGCTACGCATGAAGTGAACGCTTACGCGAGGGAAGTCTATGAGATAATTAAGTCTAGCGGTATAAGAGTTCATTTAGATACAGACGAAGACAAGACCCCCGGAGAAAAATTCTATTATTGGGAGATGCTCGGGGCGCCGGTTAGAGTTGAGGTTGGGCCTAGAGATCAGAGAGAGAGGAAAGTAACCCTCGTTAAAAGGGTTGACTTAAAGAGAATAGTTGTTCCCCTTGAGGACACTGTTACTGCGATAAAGGATCTCTTTAACGAAATAATTAGGGTTCTTGAAGAAAGGAGCAGTTCAACCCTAAAAGAGATTATTGTGGATGCTGAGGATCAATCCTCGCTCAGCGACATAGTTAAATTAAATAGGAGGATTGCAAGGGTCTGCTGGTGTGAAGGTGTGGAGTGCGCTGAAAAAATAAGGGAGGCTTCAGGCGGAGAGATAAGAGGTTATAGGATTGATGTCGAGGAGAAGCCGGAGAAGCCGTGCATAATATGCGGACGTGAAGCGAAGAGAATAGTATATGTGGCGAGGGCATATTAAACTCATCTAGACTTCATCATGGAGACATGATTAATTGAATATAATTGTTCTCGTGAAGCAGGTTCCTGAAATCGAGAAGGTTCGATTCGATACGGAGAAAGGCCGCTTAGACAGAAGCTCGGCTGGAGCTACAACAAACCCCTTCGATTTAAACGCCCTTGAAGCCGCAGTCCAGATAAAGGAGAAGATTGGGGGTTTAGTGACAGCGATAAGTATGGGGCCTATGAAGGCTGAGGAGACGCTTAGGGATGCGCTTGCAAGGGGGGCTGATAAGGCAATATTGTTGTCAGATGAGAGGTTCGCCGGCGCCGATACTTTAGCAACCGCTTATACACTCGCGTCGGCGATAAGGAAGCTCGGCTCATTCGACCTAATAATCTGCGGTGAGAAAACGGTTGATGGGGATACTACTCAGGTTGGACCCGAGGTCGCTGAGTTTCTAGACATACCTCACGCAGCGTTTGTCGAGGAGA
>JAOAJJ010000137.1 GCA_026414245.1 Candidatus Bathyarchaeota archaeon | reverse complement strand
TGTGAGGTCTCTTCGCTTCTCTTGCACTGAGCCTCCCTCCCCTCAAATAATGCTTTAATATCCCCTAGACCTATCTCTGTGCCGGGTCCTTTAACTGAAACCTTCCATAGCGGTATCCTCAGTTCTCTAGAGAGTATTAATGCAATCTTATACATGCATGATGACCCTTGACATTTACCCATGCAGGCTCCGGTTCTGAATTTAACGCCGTCTATAGTTGTTGCCCCCCTCTTAATCGCCTCAATCACCTCCATTTCAGTAACCATTTCATCAACGCATATTATTCGACCGTATCTGGGCTCCCTACTTATCAGCATGCTCCTCTCGCTATGTGTTAAATCGGAAAACCTTGGTGTGCGCCTCCTATATGGGTTCCAGCCCCCCTTCCGCTTGAGCTCGCGGTTAATGGTTGATCTAAGCATTTCTAGAACCATGTAAGCTACTGCCGGAGCAGAGGTTAACCCCGGTGAACGCATGCCTGCAGCGTCGATGAAACCGTAAACCTCATCATATCTTCTTACTATGAAGTCTCCGCCTGTTGGTTCAGGTCTCAACCCAGCAAAGAACCTTATAACCATGCCCCTAGGCGGAAGCCTTTTAACAAGCCTGGAGGCTGAGCTCCAAACATACTCTAAGCCGCTACGCGTATTGCCCTTCTCATCTCTTTCATCTTCGGCTAAATCCTCAGCGCTCGGCCCGATCATAAGGTTTCCGTCAACCGTCGTCGTTACGACAACTCCCTTGGATATTGGTGTTGGTGTTGGAAATAGTATTCTAGCCACTTTCGGTTCAGCCTCTTTATCGAAAACAAAGTATTCGCCTCTTCTAGGTTTTATCCTGTAGCCTCTTACACCAGCTGCCTCAGATATCTTATCCGCATATAGGCCGGACGCGTTAATAATCCAGTCGGCTTCTAAGAAACCCCTGCTTGTCTCCAAACCGAGAACACGTCCATCTTTAACCTTCACACCTTTAACCTCGGTAGATAGACTTAGCTTTACACCGTTCGCGACGCTGTTATCCACGAGGGCGATCACAGCCTCCCACGGAGATATTTGTCCAGCAGATGGTGCCCAGAGGGCTGCTACAGCGTTTTCCGAGGCGTTCGGCTCCAGAACCCTGATCTCTTCAGCGTCAATTTTTTCTAAGCCTTTAACGCCGTTCTTCAGCCCTCTATAAAAGAGTTCTTCAAGGATTTTCGCTTCGCCCTCATTGAAAGCTAAAACTAGAGAGCCGCACCATTTAACCGGTATGTCAAGCTCCTCAGTCCATTTACGCCATATCCCGTTTCCTTCAACGCATAGCTTAGCTCTTAATGGATATAACTCCGGCTCATCGTCGTAGCCGGCGTGAATTATGCCGGTGTTGGCTTTACTGACACCCCAACCTACATCCGCTTCCTTCTCCACTAAAACGACTTCAAAATCCTCAAACATGGAGAGAACCCTTGATATGCTTGCGCCCACTATTCCGGCTCCAATTACGGCTACGCGTATCGGCTTTTCATGCATGTAAACCATTCACCTACTCTAAGCCAGCTTCCTTGAGCACCTTAGCCCAGCTTAAGGATCTCTTCACAGCCTCCTTCCAAACTCTATGCAATTTATCTCTATCATATCTATCCATCGATGGCTCAAAGATTTTTTCAGCCATCCACATAGAGGATATTTCCGATAAACTATTCCAGTAGCCTACCGCTAAGCCAGCCATGTAAGCTGCTCCTAGACTTGTAGTCTCAAGGATCCTCGGCCTAATGATCCTTAAGCCTAAGATATCTGCCTGAATCTGCATTAAAAGATTATTCTTCGAAGCCCCGCCATCAACCCTAAGCTCACTAATTTTTACCCCAGTCTCCTTCGCGCTCTCAATAATGTCACATGTTAAATAGGCTATCGCCTCAAGTGCTGCTCTAGCTATATGCGCTCGGCTAGTGCCTCTAGTTAATCCTATGATTAGCCCCCTCGCATACTGATCCCAGTATGGGGCGCCGAGCCCAACGAAGGCTGGCACGAAAAATACGCCTTCACTGCCTTTAACCGTAGACGCTAAAACCTCTATCTCGAATAAGTCGTTTATAAGCCCTAGAGATTCCTTAAGCCATTGGATGGCTGCACCGGATATGAAAATGCTTCCTTCTAGAGCATAAGTCGCTTTCTCCCCTATACACCACGCCACAGTTGTCAAGAGGTCTCTGGATTTACGGGGGCAGCCACCAATATTGATTAGCAGGAAGCTTCCCGTCCCATAAGTGCATTTAGCCATGCCCTCATCGAAGGCAGCTTGCCCAAACAATGCCGCCTGCTGATCGCCCAGATTTCCCGCTATCGGGATACTGGCGCCGAATAATTCTGGGTCAGTGTAACCGTAAATTTGGCTTGAAGGCTTCGGCTCCGGCAGCAAGCTTTCAGGTATACCCAATATATCTAATAGATCATAGTCCCAGCATAGTTTATGGATATTGAAGAGCAGGGTTCTGGAAGCATTACTGTAATCTGTGATGTGCACTCTTCCACCGGTAAGTCTCCAAATGAGGAATGAGTCAACCGTGCCGAAGAGTATTTCGCCTCTAAGCGCCCTCTCCCTCAAACCAGCAACGTTATCTAAAAGCCACTTAATCTTCGGCCCCGAGAAGTATGAGTCTGGAATTAAACCAGTTCTATCCTTGAACACATCTCCGTACTCGCGCTTAAGGTCATCAACGATCTCAGCGGTTCTCCTGCACTGCCAGACTATGGCGTTGTAAACTGGTTTACCGGTCGCCTTATCCCAGAGTATAGTGGTTTCCCTCTGATTCGTCACACCTATAGCCGCAATATCTTCAGGACTTAGGTGCGCAGATTTAAGAGCGTCTTTTATAGCTGCCAATTGAGCCGCCCATATATCATCTGGGCTGTGTTCAACCCATCCTGGTCGAGGATATATCTGCGGGAAACCATGTTGACCCAAACCCACAACGCTGGGCTCCCGACTAAATATAACTGCCCTGGCACTGGTAGTCCCCTCATCTAAAGCCATAATGTAACAATTGTTTTCATGCGGCATTTCCCCGCCCACCTACCACCATAGGAATTATTTCTAGCTGTTGGTCTTAAGGTATTTTCTTCGGTTTTATGCTCATATATTATACGCTTTAAGCAGCAACTGGAGTTTTCACGCCACACATTGCACAGATGAATTGAAAGAAGATTGCGCTCCCTTTTGCCCATAAGCATATGCGCTTCGCTCTTCATGCTAAACTCATCACTATAAATCTTATATGATATCTAAGAGAGGAGTAGGAGGATTTAGGAGATGCCTGAGCCCGGCTATACGAGCCTGATCGTTAGGGAGAGCGTCAGAAAGCGGCTTGAGGAGTTAGCTAGGGCTGAGGGCTTCAGAACCGTTAGCCAGCTTCTCGAGGCGCTGCTTAGGGTTTACCCAAACACAGCCGGGGTTAACCCAGAGTGCACGCCTGGACAGTCCCATAAACCTTTATATACCCACAGCAGAGCCCGTTTTAAGCCCAGTTTCAAGAACAGAATTGGCGCCGGGTGCGGGATTTGAACCCGCGCGGCGCAAAAGCGCCACAGGCTTAGCAGGCCTGCCCCCTACCAGGCTAGGGTAACCCGGCTATGATTTTTACTGACCCGGCACATTTTAACCTTTTCGCTTCTACCCCCCTTTATGCTTCTTAAGGAACATTAGCCCATCCTTTTCACATAGTATTAAAAGCCAACCTCTAATATCGCCCTAATCTCCTCGAGTTTATTCTGAAACAGCTGTCAGTATATCTGTTGGCTCTACAGAGAATAAGATTTTGAGGAACACTATAACGGCATATGC
>JAOAJJ010000136.1 GCA_026414245.1 Candidatus Bathyarchaeota archaeon | reverse complement strand
GGCTTCTATGTGCAGAACGCCCTGTTCCCGCCCGCCGAGCCGGCTCCCCAGGCGACAGCGCAGCAGACGGCATCTCCGGCAAGCACTGGCAATGCAAGCCCGCTGGCTGCAGCGCCCGCATCGATCGTGCCGGCAGCTGCTGCAGCAGCTTTCCCAAAAGATTCTACACTTGGCTCAACAAACTCGCCAGCTGCGTTCAGAACTCGACCATAGGGCAGGTTATTCTTCTTGGCGAACGTGAACTCAACATAGCCTATAGAGTATGGTGTCTGCTGAACCAGGGCGGCAACACCATCATTGCCTCTAGCTCCATTCCCGACGGGCCAGCTCACTGAAGTCCCCTTACCAACATTCTCCTTCCATTCTTGGCTAACGGCTGATAAATAGCTTGTCCAGACGAAAGTTGTTCCACTTGCATCAGCCCTATGAACAACGAATATCTCTTTATCCGGAAGATTGATTCCGGGATTTACCGCCCTTATCATTGGGTCATTCCATTTTGTGATCTCGCCGAGATATATCTTTGCCAGAATCTCACCTGTAAAGTGTAGGCCGCTTGGTATATCCGGCAGGTTATATATTGGGACAACGCCTCCTATAGTTATCGGTATATGTAGTGTTCCAGGAGCCTCTTCGTAAAACTGTTTGTCAGTGAGCGGGGCATCGGTGGCGGCGAAATGCACTGTTTTCTCTATATGCGACCTAATTCCGCGTCCGCTTCCAACCGCCTGATAATTTATCATAACCTTAGGCTTTATCTTATTGTATTCGGCAATCCACTTGTCTATTAATGGGAACGGGAATGTTGCACCAGCTCCATTAAGAGATACTTCTTTCTCCTCCTGTGGTTGCGGTGTAAGCGCTTGGTAGGCGATGATGCTTGCGGACACTATGATTATTGCTACGATCACAGCGATTATAATCTTGCTTTTCGACACCATTTTTATTCCCTCACCTAAATATAGATGGGGAAAAAGATATATACATTATTAAAATAAACAATATAGAGGAAAGTAAACTATATAGATGTGAGAAATCATGGAGAATGAGGAGATAAGGCGAATCCAGATCACCGGTAAATCAACATATATAATATCTCTGCCTAAAAAGTGGGTTTCTGAGATGGGGCTCAAAGCCGGCAGCCAAATCCTGATATCGCAGGAAGGCAGCTCAATAGTTTTAACTCCCAGAGACTTAGCATCATCTAAACCGAAAACAAATCTCTTCGAAGCTATGCTTAAGATCTCTGCTAGCGACGCGCCGGAGAAGATTGCTCGGGCGATAATCGCCACATACCTTAACGGATACAACACTATCAGGATTAGGGCGTCTGCCGATCACATATTCCCATTGCAAAGAAACGCTGTTAGGGAATTGGTGAAGAGAAAGATTGTTGGCGCCGAGATAATATCAGACTCGCCTCAAGAAATGGTGATAAAAGTTTTAGTCAGCTATCCAGAGCTCTCTGTGGAAAGCGCCCTTAGACGCATGTGTTTAATAGCGTCCTCAATGCATGAAGACGCGGTAAGAGCGTTAATCAGTTTAGACAAGGAATTAGCTAAGAATATAATCGACTTAGATGACGAGGTTGACCGCTTCGGCTTCTATATAATTAGACAGTTAAAGGCCGCCGTACAAAACGATAGAATCCTGAAGGAGATAGGGCTTTCAAACCCGAGGGACTGCTTAGGTTATAGGGTTATAGTAAAGTTTGTGGAGCGGGCGGCTGATCACGCTGTTAGAGTAGCCGAAAATGTTCTTTCAATTGATGAAAGATTAGATGGAATTATTTTGCAGAAGATTTCGGAGATAAGCGCCTTCACCAAATCAATATTTGAAGAGGCTGTAGAATCCCTATTCAAAAGAGATTATCTCTTAGCGGAAAAGACTGTGGCAAAAGCTGAAAAGGTAGTGGTAATGGAGGCTGACGCTATAAGAGTTATAGCTGAAAGGAAGATTAATGGAACACTCTCTCCCAGAATAAGGATGATTTTAGAAAGCATCCGGAGAATTGGAGAATACTCAAGCGATATTGCAGAAATAGTCTTGAATCTGAATGTGAATCAAATCATCGTGACTTAGGAGAAAATTTATGGCTTTCTCCACCATATAACTTGAGGTTAAATGCCTTTGCCCTACCTCGGAGTGGATGAAGCGTATGCTAATGGAGCTACTCTCCACCGGATTCGCAGCGAGCTTCATAGCTGGCTTAGCCACTGGCGCCGGAGCCCTGCCAACAATTTTTGTGAGGGAGGTTTCAGATAATGTGCTTGATGTTATGCTCGGGTTTGCCGCAGGCGTCATGCTAGCGGCAACAGCCTTCAGCCTTCTAATTCCAGCGATTGAATTGGGCGGACCATTAATATCAGCCGTAAGCCTTGGAGCTGGCGCGCTCGCAATCCACTTAATAGACCAATTTATCCCACACTTCCACCCGGTTGCGGGGACTGAGGGTCCATCATCAAGACTATCGCGTATCTGGCTTATGATGATCGCTATAACAATCCATAATTTCCCAGAAGGCTTAGCTGTCGGCGTTAGCTTCGGAGCCGGTGATATTGCAGCTGGATTAATTATTGCTACGGCTATAGGGTTGCAGAATATGCCTGAGGGTTTAGCTGTCGCATTACCGCTTATAAGAGAGAAGTACAGCGTCTCTAAAGCCATAGGATACGCAACCTTAACAGGGCTTGTTGAGCCTTTAGGGGGGTTGTTGGGATTAATGTTAGTTTCAGTTTCACATTCTTTTCTTCCATGGGGGTTAGCGTTCGCTGCCGGAGCCATGCTGTTCGTGGTCGCCGACGAGATGGTGCCGGAAAGCCATAAGAAAGGCTTCGGCAGAGAGGCAACCTTTGGGCTTGTGGCTGGCTTCATAGTAATGATGCTCTTAGACTTCATATTTAGGTAGGACGGAGCAACCCTTATATAGCGCCGAGAAAGGCTTCATTTTTATGGAAAAAGATAAGCCTATTCTCATAGTCGGCTTCGCAGGAAGTCTAAGAAAGGCATCATACAATAAGATGCTTCTTCGTACAGCGTTAGAGCTACTGCCTAAAAACGCTAAACTTGAGATTTTAGATCTGGAAGGACTCCCCTTATTTAACCAAGACCTGGAGTACGATATGCCTGAAGTGGTGAAGCAGTTTAAGAATAAGATTAGGGAGGCTGACGCTATACTTATAGCGACGCCAGAATACAATTCTTCCATACCTGGAGTTCTCAAGAATGCCCTCGACTGGGCTTCTAGACCTTACGGAGATAATTCCCTTGATGGTAAACCGGTTGCGATAATGAGCGCCTCAGTGGGCATGCTGGGTGGAGCGAGAGCTCAAATCCATTTACGCCAGATACTCGCCGCCCTCAATGCCTACGTGGTGAATAGGCCGGAGGTCATAGTGAACTTTGCGGATGAAAAGTTTGATGCGAACGGGAACCTTAAGGATAAAAGAGCTAGAGCCTTTATTGAGCAGCTGCTGGAGAACCTAGTGAAGCTAACGTATACGCTGAAGGCTGAGGTTAAATCTTAAAATGCTTCAGCAACAACCATAAATATATGGAGCTCAGCGTGGTTCTCCGCACAACCATACCGCTCTCCCTCCTAATAGGGTTAGGTTTCCTATCTAAGAAGGTTGGTTTTCTAAGGCTTGGAGACGAGAGGGTATTAAGCGCCTACATATATTATTTTGCGTTACCAGCATTATTCATCGTAGACCTCTCAAGGATAAGGTTTACCGAGGAAAATATAAGGTTCGTGGTCGCCGGGATTCTGCCGATAATCATGGTCCTCGCATTATTCATACTATTCTATCTTATAGTCCGCTTCCCTAGGGATACGCTTTATCTGCTAATATTGAGCACAGTATTCGGGAGCTTTGTCTTCTTTGGGATACCCTTCGCCACCTTCGCCTTCCCAGTTGAGGGGGAGGTGCTTGCAACCCTATCATCTTCAACTATATCTATAG
>JAOAJJ010000135.1 GCA_026414245.1 Candidatus Bathyarchaeota archaeon | reverse complement strand
CTTTTAAATCCCAGCAGGATTCTGCTCATAATTCCACGTTGAATGGGCTTAAACTTTTCGCTCATAACTATGTCGAATGCATTACATACATCTGCCGGAGTTAACTTTACTCCGCCAACACTCCTTAAGGAGTCTTCGAGAGCATCTATTATCTCGCCGGGATTAATATTTATACCATACTTCTCACATTTTCTCCTTGCGATCTCGATAAGCATAGCTCGGTTAACCCCGGCATCCAAATCTATTGTTCCCACAATCCCTCTGCGCCTAAGGGTTTCAGTGATACTTTCATACTCGTTTGTAGATATCAGCAAAATGCATCTATAATTTTTCTTCTGGAGATCATCTATCTTCTCTAGGAAAACTGTTTGAACCCTCTTCTCCTCCATGCCAACCTCAGTTGTCGATGCGAAGCGGCTTCCAAAGGCATGGAATTCGTCAATCAATATAACGCTTGGCCTCTGGAAAGCTGCCTCAAAGAAGGCGCTTAGCTGCTGGGCGCTTTTACCATACCACATGGTATAGACTTCTTCCGGCTTTAAAGAAGCATAGTAGACTATTAAACCATACTTTAAGCCAGCCTCAAAAATCTCTCTTTGGGAAGCTTCAGCGAAAAAAGTTTTACCGCTACCAGAGCCCCCTTTTAGTATGAAGATTTTAGGTGGTGGAACCGGGCTACTTTTCCTAACCTCCGGGTCTCTAAATATGTGGTAATAAGCGCTTAAGAGGATTTTCTCGAATTCTTCATCTCTTCCCACAACATCGTTTCTTGTAACTTTAGGGAAATCCATTCTCTTCCTTATTGCCTTAGCCTTCTTTTCCACCTCAGCTTTCCTTTTTTCAGGTGATTTTTGAAGAAATCTCCACAACCTATACTGCCATGAAGTTAAGTAGAGCAATGGCGAGAAAATCTTCCTCAATAAACGCCTATTATACCACCATTGGCTTGTGAATTCTTCCTCTCTATCTTCATCATGATACATTTACTCACCCCTCACCTAAAATCATCCAGTAAAATTGATACAGTACATAGAAGCTAACAAGAATTAATAAACCGATTAAAGCCCAGCGGACTTTTGAAACCCCCTCACTCCTACTCTTAAAATAGGAATCTAATATGAAAAATATGTTGATGTAGGCGACAAACGCGCTTACCAAAGCGAAAAACGCAGCGTTCACCGGTGTAGGAAGCTTAATATCGAAGAATCCTGAGGGGGTTGTTTTCTGGGCGATTAAAACCACGTTAATCACATAGTTTGCCGTCTTATTTTCGTTCGGCATCATCTTAACAGCATATAACTCTATGAAATATCCTTGAGAAGTTATTGATGCTGGCTTATTTTTTCCATAGAAATCGCGGTTATTTGTGTAGACGCCTATGGTGCCGTTCCATGCGTTATTCGAATAGAAGGATACCAGGAGACTATAAATTCCCTCCGACTCTATCTGCGCATATATCACGGAGACCTCCCTTCCATATTGAATCTCTCTGGGGGAGAATGAAATTCTAAAGTCGCTTGACCTCGATGCATTACATTTAACCCATAAGTTATCTACAGGTGGCAGTATGAAGATTGCTAGCCAATCGCCTACCCGAATAACTGTGTCAAGGTTTACTTCAAATGCCGTTGGATTCTCCTCTGTGTAAGCAGGTGCCGGAGCTGCCATTAAAGAGAAGATTATAAGACTGCTCAAATAAATGGTGAAGAATTTTAGAGAAAAGTCTCCTAAATTAATGAGACTACTAGTATTATTGAGAAAAATTTTCAGCGCCATTCTCGATTCTTCCAAGAAGATAATTGTTACACTCTTCAATAAATGTTTCCCTTAACAAATAAATTTAATTTTCTTCTTTCCTTAAATATTTAGAAGATTATAGTGTAGTGCTTGCTCTAGTGGAATGATAACTCATGTCTAAACGTAAGTATTGGGGTGAAATTAAAGATCCCGTGCATGGATACATCTATGTGACTGAGGATGAGAAAAAAATAATCGACTCATTCCCATTCCAGAGACTGCGTAGAATAAGGCAGCTGGCTGGCGCCGAATATGTTTATCCAGGAGCCAATCACACTAGATTTGAGCACTCGATTGGAGTTATGCATTTAGCCAGCTTAATAGTTGACAACCCGCAGATATCCCAGATTTTATCTGAGGATGAAGCACAAATGATAAGGATAGCTGCTCTGCTTCACGATGTTGGTCACGGACCATTCTCCCACGTTTTCGAGCACGTACTCACAAAGTTTTTGAATAAAACTCATGAAGATATGACTTTCTGGATAATCACGACATCTGAGCTCAGGGATATCATAAGCGAGATAGGTTATGATCCGAAAGCTATTGGAGCGTTAGCTATTGGGCGCTTAAATAAGCCTAAAATGGCTTTCATGGATCAAATCATTAGAAGCGCTGTTGACGCCGATAAACTAGATTTCGTAGTTAGAGATACTTATCATACTGGGGCGGAATATGGTTTTGTGGACGTTATACGCTTAGTGCGCACATTAGATGTCATAGACGGAAATCTGTCGGTCGATGTGGGTGCTTTATCCGCCCTAGAATCGTTTATACTTGCACGTATAGAATCATTTAAGAGCATCTATTTCCATAGAGTTGGTAGAGCTGTTCAAATAATGCTCGCCACAGCTATGGAGAACGCTAAAGACGATTTAAACCTGGTGGACTTCAAGTCTCCGGAAGAATACTTATCCTTAAACGATTACACTTTATGGACAAGGCTGAAGGAGTGTGAGAAATCGAGGGGAATCATTGAGAGACTGGAGAGGAGAAAGCTCATAAAATGCGCATATGATCCGCCGCCATTTTACATTAGAGATAAGATTGTGTCAACAATCTTTAATGTCGAGGGTATAAGAAAACGGATAAGAGATCAGATAGCTGAGGAAGCTAACGTTGATCCGCAGAGCGTTATAATTGATGTCCCAACTCTTCCCTCTGTTCCATATCATCACGCTTTTCCAATGGAGCCAATGGAGATACCTGTCTTTCAGAAGACTAGAGATGGTAGGAAGATTTCCGGCAGATTGAGTGATGTTTCCGGAATATTTGATTTGCTTAAGGGCTTTATGAATATATTGAGGGTCTACACTGAGGAGGAATATTTAAGGAGGGTTCAAGAGATTTCTGAGAGGCTTTTCGGCGAGCTACCGTTCTCAATGAGAATATCCTATTAGATAGCAATGGGGATGTGTGAAGATGGAAATCGTATTAAAGGGTCGACCCATAGTTCCCGGAAAAACATGCGGAGTAGCTCTGGTTTCAACAAAGCCCCTTAGCTTTTTAGGCGGCGTAGACTTGAAGACAGGAACCGTCACCGAGAGGAACCACGATCTTTTCGGCAAAACCATTAAGGACTCTATTCTATGCTTTCCTCATGGGCATGGTTCAACGGTAGGCAGCTTTATCCTTTATTCTCTCTCCAAAAACGGTTTGGCGCCTAAAGCTATAGTGAATGCGCTGGCAGATCCAGTTGTGGTTGTTGGCGCAGTCATCGCTAACATACCTATGATCGATAAAGTAGACATAAGCCGAATAAAAACGGGCGACATGGTTGAGGTAGACTGTTACTCGGGTATAGTAAGGATCCTAAGAGGGTGAAAAATTGTATTTGAGCAGAGAAGAGGAGCGAATCTATGATGGGGAACTCGGCTGGGCATATGAGGTTTCAATGAAGATACTTGTTAAGCTGGGCGACCTATATGGAGCTAGGCGTCTTATACCCATAGAGTCAGCGCATATATCAGGGGTCTCATATAGGACTATCGGCAACGCCCCAATAGAATTCTTAAAGGCGCTGGTGGAGTCTAATGGAAGATCTAGAGTGAAGGCGACCACAAACCCATCCGGCGTAGATTTCGAAGACCCAACTTTTAAGATTCTTCCAAAACATATCACTGAAAGGCAGAAGAAGATAATAGACATATATAAGAGTCTAGGAGTCGAGGAC
>JAOAJJ010000134.1 GCA_026414245.1 Candidatus Bathyarchaeota archaeon | reverse complement strand
GGGAAATGGGGTTAAACATTTCAGACGCAGACTCCATCGAGGTAATTCCCGGAGAGGGTGTTAAAGCTCTCTATAGAGACCGCCAAATACTACTTGGAAATCGAAGGTTGATGGAGAATAATGGTGTTAATGTGGCGCATATAGAAGATAAGCTGACTAATCTTGAGGAGCAAGGTAAAACAGCGATTCTTCTCGCCTCTGATGGAAAGCTGGTTGGGGTGATAGCGGCGATGGACAAGCCTAGAGAGGAGGCTGCAGAGGCAGTAAGACAGCTTAAGGGCATGAGTCTCGAAACTATAATGTTGACTGGAGATAATGAGCGGACTGCAAACGCGGTAGCCGAACAATTGGGCATTGATAATGTTATCGCTAATGTTCTACCCTGGGAAAAAGTCGATGTCATTAAAAGGTTGCAGGGTGAGGGAAAAGTGGTCGCTATGATTGGCGACGGAGTGAATGACGCTCCAGCTCTCGCCCAGGCGGATATTGGTATAGCTATAGGTAGCGGGACAGATATAGCTAAGGAGGCTGGGGGAATAATTCTAATTAAAAATGACTTGAGAGATGTTGTTAGGGCAATAAAGCTTAGTAAGGCAACCATGAGGAAGATTAAGCAGAACCTATTCTGGGCTTTCATCTATAATACGCTTTCTATCCCAATAGCTGCAGCTGGATTGTTAACCCCGATGATATCTGCTGGAGCTATGGCGCTCAGCTCGCTCTTCGTCACCCTTAACTCGGCAACCCTAAAATTACAAAAGCTATAGTGGAATGAAACTTTAAAGGAGGGGGTTGAATGGCTAGAGACCCGGTCTGCGGAATGAATGTTGATGAGAAAACCGCCAAATTTAAATCGAAGTATTTGGGCGAAACATACTACTTCTGCAGCAAACCATGTAAAGAAGCCTTCGACAAAAATCCAGCCAAATATGCGGGTAGACATGCATAGAGCCTACACCGCTAATTTCTGATGGATTGTAGTGTAAATTTAGAGAGCTCGCATATGAGGTTCATTCAGATCATAGGGCTAAGGATATGCTTGCAGCGGAAGCATTAATGTTCTCAAAGTTCACACATGTAAATCCGCAGGATTTAAGGGAGGGATTAAACCCTCTCACAACGTAAACTTCATATCTTTCCACAGAGGCGGGAAGCCCAATACATAAGTGAATATAACAAAAAATATGTTTGGGGTTAATCTTGAGGCGATTTCAGCTCACAGAAGCCAGTTTCTAGGAGAAGCCCTAAACAACTTTCTAGAGATAATTGAAATGTAAATATGGGGTTTATGGGTGGAAATGCTATCATTTTAGCGGCGGTTCAACTTAACGAATTAATCTTCGCTCGATTTAGCTAATAATAGTGATTCATCTTAAGGATTCAAAAGCATATTTTTATGGTTTTTATCTCGAGGGGCTTCATTTCTATCCTTAGGGTTTTTCCGCTTTCAATGCTTAGTTCGTTGTAGGTCTCAGTCTCTACAATATTTGTTTCAACAGCTTTAGATAATGGTGCTATGAAGCTCATGGTCACCTGCTTCGCTTCTCTATGCGGATTGAATAGCCGTATCACGTATCCCTGCCCGTCTTCAGACTTCTTGAATGCCCCAAACACAATAGTCTCAGGCTCAACATTGAGTAGGCTAATCTCCTGTTCATCTGACCCCACATCTTCAATAACCCTTAAACCGAAAAGTTTCTCCTGAACCACTTTAGCCACATTGGCTTCACTGTAGTTCCCTGCATGGGGGTATATATAGTATGTGGTCTCAAATTCACCCAGATCGCTCCATGGATTCGGATATACGGGGGATCTGATCAGGCTTAGCGCTATCCTATTCCCTATAGCAGAGTAGCCGTGTCTCGAAGGAGATATTAACGTTAGTCCAGCCCTATCATCATAAAGCTCAGCCCATCGGAGAGCGGGAACCTCGAACCTCGCCCTCTCCCATGAGGTCTCCCTAAGCGAGGATCTCTCTATGACTCCGTAAGGTATGTCATATACGGCTTTCCTAGACTTCAGGGATGTTTCAAACCACACCTTTATCAGTAGACTCTTCTCCCTCCACGTAATCCTATTCTTAACCTCTATAACCGGTGAATCCTTATAAAGACAGATGCTCTGTCTGATAGTTGATGCGCCAACCCCCTTAACTACATCGACACACGCCACTAGAGGGCCTCTCGCAGCAACCACTGGTTTCCCAACAATCTTTAACTCTTCCCCACGCGTAAGGAATTCATCCGTCACATCCCAAGCATCCCACCTACCCGGCCTATCGGGGTGGGCTACAAGCCTATTTGAGGGCGCCGATAGAATCTCTAGATCTCCCCCCTTCAGTCTCAACGAAGATATATTGCCGTTGCAATCTATTTTGAGAGATAGGTGCTCATTCTCCATTAAAATGCCGTCTTGCCGTTCATGGACCCTTACACCCTCTGAGCCGCCGCGCATCTCCTCCACATATCTATAGAACCTGTATCCTGTCGGCGGCGCCTCCACATAGAGGTAGTAGCCGTCCACGTCCTCTTGGCATTCAGCTCCCTCAAGCACCCCTAAATCCTTGCCTATCTTGATGATGCCCCTTCTCCTCCATGGTAGCACATTAAATATGGCGGCGCCTCTACTCGTAGACTGCGACCTGGCTAGAATTCTCTTCGCATGTTCCATAAAGGCTTTATTCGAACTCTCTATAACTCTCGAGAGATCGCTTATAGCATCATCATACACCTCTTTAATGGATGAGCCTGGTATCACATCATGGAATTGATTAAATAACGTGAGCTTCCATAACTCATCGATCTCCTCTTTATTATAATGTAGAATCTTAAGAATCTCAGCTATAGACGCTATAGACTCGTATTCTCTTAAAGCGATTTCCGCCCTAGCCATATACTCTTTAACGGGTAGGTTTGTCGTATAAGTGCCCCTATGCACCTCAACGTAGAGCTCACCACTCCATGTAGGTAGCTTTTCCAGATGAGCCCTTAAAATCTCCATATACCCATTCTCATTAAAGTACGCGACTCTCGGAGTCCTCGGCATAAAGTTTATCAAGTCCACATACTCCAGCATTTCTCTTGTTGGCCCGCCACCGCCATCCCCATAACCATAACTGTAGACAAGGAACGGCGCCACATCCTTATTCTTATATTTACTCCAGTATCTACTGATTGATGCCGGTGTTAAGGATTCATTATATGAGGTTACAAGGATCTGTACAGGTATACTGGTGCCATCTACGCCTCTCCATATAAATGAATGCAGTGGAAACTCATTCGTATCATTCCATATAACCTTATGTGTCACAAATACCTTTATACCGCTTTTTCTCATAATCTGCGGCAACGAACCTGCAAATCCAAAGCTATCCGGTATCCAGCCGATTCTAGAAGACCTTCCAAATCTCGATAGGAAGTATCTTTGCCCATAAAGAAACTGTCTGGCTAGAGACTCGCCATCCACCAGTTGAATATCACTCTCAACCCACATGCCGCCGACGATAATCCATTTACCCTTAACGATAAGCCTTCCAATCTCCTTAAACATATCTGGATCTAGCTTCTCAACCCAATCATAATACTGGGCAGAACTCTGCACAAATGTAAAGCCAGGATACTCTTTAGCTAATCTAACAATTGTTGAAAAAGTCCTTAGAGTCTTTTCAATGGTTTCACTTCTAGGCCAGAGCCAAGCAGCATCTATATGGCTGTGCCCAGCTAATAATATGAGACCATCCTTATTATGCTTCTCACTAATCTTCTTAAGTCCCTCAAGCAATCTATCCTCGATCCTTTTGGAGGTAGATTTGGCGTCGCCTATGGATGTGTAGTTTGCATTAGGCTCCTCTAGATATCCCTTTAAAATTCCTAAACCATAGACTCCAGAAAGGTATAGATAGTCTCCATACGGGTTCCTTAGATCCACCCTATTAAAGTATTGGGCGAGAGG
>JAOAJJ010000133.1 GCA_026414245.1 Candidatus Bathyarchaeota archaeon | reverse complement strand
GCTATATTGGGATCACGGATACTTCATTAGAATACTTGAAGGAGAGAAGGTAACGATACCGCTGCAAGCATGCCTCTTCATCTCAACCGATAATTTAAACCAGAACGCCCATAACATAATAATTGCTGAACCCGGGTCAGAGGCGCAGATAATAACTGGATGCACCCTACACTCCAGTGTTCAGAGGGGTCTTCACGTCGGTATAACGGAATTTTATGTCAAGGAGGATGCGAAACTAACATTCACCATGATTCATAACTGGGCTCAGAAATTCGATTCTAGACCTAGATCCGGCGCATTGATTGAAGACAACGGTGTGTTTGTGAGCAATTACATGTGCTTTAAACCTCTTAAAAGTCTGCAGATGTATCCGACGGCGTATTGTAGGGGCGTTAATGCCCGAGCTAGATTCAATTCAATAATCTATGGGGTCGGCGAATCATATATCGATGTCGGCTCCAAAATAGTTTTACAGAATGAGGGCTGTAGGGGCGAAGTGATATCTAGAGCTATAGCGACTGATAGAGCGCAGATATATGCTAGAGGCTTACTACAGGGGGAGCACGGAGACACAAAAGCCCACCTGGAATGTAGGGGGCTGCTCTTATCAGATGAAGCTATGATTTACGCTGTGCCGGAGCTTGTGGCTAGGGCTGAAGGCGCTGAGCTATCGCATGAAGCTGCGGTTGGAAAGCTGTCTGAAGAGCAGATTCAATACTTAATGGCTAGGGGTTTCTCGAGAAGCGAGGCTGAAGCCCTAATTGTGAGGGGCTTTATGGATGTAAGCATATTCGGGCTGCCGAAGGATCTTGAGAAAGAGATTCAGAGAATGATTGACATAACAACCGAAGGCGCACTTTAAATCTCTGACCCAAAAAGGGACATGCATCTCGCTTAATTTTTCAGGATTAATCTTAAATAGATATTATATGTGTAAGATTAAATACTTTAGGCTTAATTGGAGGCAGCAAAGCCCATTACAAGGGGTCTTGCGATGATTTCAAATATGTTAAGGCGTTTGGACAGAAGATTCAAGGTTCTGCTCTGCTCTATAGGTTTGCAGACATGGTCATCAGGGCTCTCAACACAGTATAATCAACTTTACGCAGTGGCTTTGGGAGCGAACCCTATAGAGTTAGGCTCACTTGAAAGTGTAGGTGGAGGGGTTAGCTCAGCTTTCTCGGCTCCGGTAGGCTACTTTATAGATAGGTTTGGCGTTAAGAAGATGCTTCTTCTAGGGCTAATTTTTTCAGTTCTCGTTTCCCTCTTATATGGCTGTGCAATAAACTGGTGGGTGCTGATCCCGGCTATAATTTTAATGAGGATTAGTATGATGCTCATTATGCCACTAACCGATATAATAATAGTTGGTGTAACCTCTTTTGAGAAAAGAGCTTTAGCGATGAGTTTCTCACGTGCAGTATGGGCTATACCCGCCCTATTCGCCCCATACTTTTCAGCGACAATAATCTCCATCTTCGGCGGAATAAATGTGGAAGGCATAAGACCAATTTACTTTGTGCAATTAGCCGCATCCCTGATAGCGACAATACTGGTCTTAGTTATGCTTGAACCTCTACCAATTCAGAAGACTTTTTCACACCAAACATCACTGAAGCTTGGGCTCATCAAAGGTTATAGGGATCTGCTGAAGAGCGAGAAGTGGCTTAAGTATTGGCTGGTCGCATGGGCAGTTATGCGTTTAGGGAGCATGTCGGCGCCATTTATCCCGTTATGGATTGTTCAAGTAAAGGGCGCTGACCAACAGTTCCTGGGACTTATGGGCACCTTAAGCGTGTTAGCGCAGATCTTACTGCAGATCCCAGTGGGCAGTTTAGCCGACAGTATTGGGCGGAAAAAAGTCTTCTTAATTCTTCGCCCCATTCTCTATGCCGGCACGCTAATATTAATATGGGCGCCGAATCATGAGGTTTTAGCCTTGGCTGGAATACTGGGGGCAGTTGGGCTTATGGGTCCCGGAGGGTTGAGTGGAATAGGCGGCATAAGCTTTATACCATTAGTAACCATGTATTGGGAGAATTTTCCAGCCGAGAAGAGGGGTATGGTTCAGGGAATAAGCGGAATACTGGATTTCATAGGGTCCATAGCATCCCTGCTTGGAGGCATCCTCTGGAGTATGGGGTATCGAGAGATAGTTATCATCCTGCCGCTCCTAGCAGACCTCTTAATTCTAGTCCCAGTCTTTATGCGTATACCGGAAGGTGGATCGAAACATTAAAATCTTTAGGTTGATTTTGTGAAGACGCTACTCCTGTTTAACTATGTAGTCTAAGATTTTTTTCTGCATGCCGCCCTCTTTCAGCCCAATAACATACTCTATTATATCGTCCACCTTCCTAAACTTTAAGTTTAGGAGCTTGCTGAAACCCCAGCCAGTGCACTTTATACTGGAGATTATGGACGCCGCTATAACGGACTTCATTAAATCACCGGTCTGCTTGTAGGCGGCTAGGAATGAGCCGCACCACGTGTCTCCAGCGCCAGTTGTATCTATCACTTTCTCGATTGGCACCCTTAAGGCGGGCACCACCTGGATCTCGCCATCATCTCTACTTATTATTGCGCCGAGCTCACCCAGCGTCACGATGAGCATTCTCGACTTCAGGATCTTTAGGGCTGCCGTGAGGCTCCCGGTATCCGTGAGAGCTTTCGCCTCAGAGTCATTCAATATGAAGAAATCGGCTTCCTGAGCTATCTCCCTAAGAATCCTCTTGTTCTCTCCTCTAATGTATCCTATCCAAGCGTTGACGGAAATCTTTGTTTTAGGCTTCTTTTCCCTAATCAACTCCACAATCCTCTTCACCTTGGATGGCGATATGGGTGAAATATGCAGTATGCTCTCTGAGCTGAGGGATTCTACCGGTATTAGTGAAGGAGATATGTTAAGTCCAGACCCATACTTCGCCTCTAAATACTCTGCCTCCCAAGTCTCATCATATTTAATGTTGAATCTAGTTGACGGAGCCTTTGACATCCTTAAATATCGCCTTGAAAAAATATCCAGTATATTCAGAAACGGATAGTCTCTGCCGACGACAGAGATTAGGTAGACGTTTTCCAATAGGGTTTTAGCGGCTACTGCGGCATATAGTGCGGCTCCACCCGGCTGCACGCTGGATCCATTAACATTCTGTATCTTATCTATTGAAACATGGCCTACGAAGAATATTCCATCAATCATGGTTTATTGATCCCACTTTAATTCTCCAGTTTCCTTCTTGGATAGACGCCATCACGTATCTTCTTCACATTACATTATTTTCGAGATTTTAAGTAAGCCTTAAAAGGTTACATAACATGGTGATATTGTGGAGAAGCATATTTTGAGTGATGGTGGATGCTTCCTGAAAGCAGGATAGACTCAATATATGTGGAAAAACATCGAAGATCAAAGGATCTCTATAGTAGGGCGAGAACGGTCTTCGCTAGGGGCGTTACACATGATGCTCGATATTTTGAGCCGATGCCAATATACTGTTTTAAAGCTAAGGGCTCTAGAAAATGGGATGTTGATGGAAACGAGTATATTGATTACTGGATGGGTCATGGAGCCCTCATACTGGGGCACGCTCATCCATACGTAACCAGGGCTGTTATAGAGCAAGCTCGAAAGGGAACGCATTTAGGGGCATCCCATGAGCTTGAGATCCAATGGGCAGAGAAGGTTACTCGACTAGTGCCCTGCGCACGCGGCGGGCTGGTTGAGTTCACGAGTTCAGGTACTGAGGCAACCATGATGGCGCTGCGGATAGCGAGGGCGTATACAGGTAAATCTAAAATCATAAAGTTTCTATCTCACTTCCACGGCTGGTTCGATTACACGATAATTGACTATAATCCAGGATACTCGCCGCCTCTTTCAGGTAGCTATCCTGTAGGTATTCCGCCAGAAGTATGCAAATACACTGTTGCTCTGCCGCCTAACGATATTGAGGCTGTTGAGAAAACTATTGAGTGTGGAGACGTATCATGCGTTATACTTGAGCCTAGTGGGGCGT
>JAOAJJ010000132.1 GCA_026414245.1 Candidatus Bathyarchaeota archaeon | reverse complement strand
CTACCGGCCAATGGAAGATAGTTAATTGGCTTATTGAAAACCGTTTCATAGATGTTTTAGTTTCAACCGGAGCAAATATTTCTGAGGATATATTGGAAGCTATGGGCGGAACATATTGGCAGGGGCATATCATGGTTGACGATGAGGAGCTCGCAAGATATAGAATAGATAGGTTTTACGATGTCTTCGCCGACGAATTAGAATATGAGCAAATGGAGAATTTAATAGCTGACTTCATGATTGGGCTAAAACCAGACCGCAATTATTCTTCAGCGGAGTTCCTGCACCTTTTCGGCAAGTATCTTTCGGATATCGGTGTTAAAAGCATTATAGCTGTAGCCTATGAGAATAATGTGCCAGTGTTCTGTCCGGCGATAGTTGACAGCGCCTACGGTGTCGCATATATATTGAATAGAAGGAGGAGCGGCGGAAAATTCAGCATATTCATAGATCAGATGAAGGATTTCGAGCAGATAACCGAGGTAAAAAGAAGGTCTAAAAATACTGGAGTAATATATATTGGGGGAGGTGTGCCGAAAGATTTTATTCAGCTAACAGCTATCGCCAGCAGTATAACAGAGGATGGGAGATACGGGAAGCCGTCCCCACATAAATACGCAATACAGATAACAACCGATGCGCCGCATTGGGGCGGCTTATCAGGCTGCACATTTGAGGAAGCTATAAGCTGGGGTAAGGAATCTAGGGAGGGGCGTAATATTCAATGCTACTGTGATGCAACAATAGCTTTACCGATAGTTGCGCACTCATTAGCCGAGAGGGTTGATAGGAGAGCGAATGTGCCAGATCTCTCATGGATATTTAAAGATCTAACGTAAACATCTTTCGAAACCCTTAAGGCAATGGATGAGAAGGCATCCCATTAATGCACATAGCTCTCTAAAAAGCTCCTATGCATGTGGAAGACTCTTCGAAGGCTCCTACTTAAAGTATCCTGGATAATCTGAAGCTTCCTATATATTTCAACGCTATCCGGCTTCGGGGAGATGAGGGTATCCTCGTCGACCTCAACATACTGGTCGGTTATCTCCTGTATAGTGACCTTTTCACCCATGTAGTTTCGATATGTCCAAATGGCTTGAAGCGCAGCACCGTACGCAGCCCCCTCATCAATCTTCAAGCAGACAACCTCGGTGCCAAATATGTTCGCCGCTATCTGCCGCCAAGCCCTATTCTTTGAGCCGCCTCCAGTAAGCCTAATCTGCTTCGGGTTTATTCCGAGATCCCTCATCCTGTTTAACCCGTAATTCATGCCTAGAGTTGCCCCCTCCATAGCGGCTCTGGCTAAATGCGCCCGATTGAATGTCCTACTGTTGAGCCCAAAGAATACTCCAGTTCCATCCGGAACATTGGGTGTTCTCTCGCCTTCAAAGTATGGTAGAAGTATTAATCCGCTGGATCCTACAGGCGCCGCCTCGACGTTTTCCGTCAGCTCTTCATGCGTCATCTCAAATAAGTTTCTAATGAACTCCGTTGAGACAGTCACATTCATCGTGCACAGTAAGGGAAGCCAAGCGTTTGTCGAATCACAGAATGCCGCTATCTCGCCTCTAGGATCTATTACGGGTGTGTCCGAATAGGCGAAGATGGTTCCCGAAGTTCCGAGACTCGCCGTCACAACGCCTTTCCGAGTGTTCCCGGTTCCAATAGCAGCCATCATATTATCTCCACCGCCAGCGCTGACGAGAACATCATTCCTAAAACCAAAGGTCTCAGCCACCTCCCTCCTAACAAACCCGGCTGGTTTATCTGAGCTCTGCAGAGGTGGAAGCTTCTCCTCCAAGTTAGGATCTATGGCCTCTAGAACCTCTCTACACCACGTCCTAGTTTTAACGTTCATGAGGGCTGTTCCTGAAGCATCGCCGTACTCCATAACCTTTACGCCTGTTAAATAAAAGTTTAAGTAGTCGTGGGGTAGAAGAATAGTTTTCAATCGCTTATAATTCCACGGCTCATTCCTCTTAAGCCAAAGAATCTTAGGGGCGGTGTAGCCGGGTGGAATCGATAAGCCTAGAACCTCGATAACTTTCTTTAACCCACCAATCTTCCTGATCAGATATCTGCTCTCCCTGAAGGTGCTCGTATCATTCCAGAGCTTAGCTGGCCTAATAACTCTTCCATGCTCGTCCAGCGGAACTAGACCATGCTGCTGCCCTGAAACCCCTATGGCTCTAACATGCTTAGGGTCTATGTCGGCAGCCTTTACAGCCCTTTTAATTGTGTCTATAAGCGCATCGATCCACACGGCTGGATCCTGCTCCTTATGCCCTGGCGGCAACCCCTCTATGTAACCATATTCCTTTGTAGCCCTGCCTAAAACCGCACCTGTCTCACCATCGACAACTATTGTTTTTGTGCTTTGAGTGCCATTATCGATGCCTATGAAAAACTCTCTACTCATAGATTTATCCCTCCAAATCCAAAATACTTAAACTTATGTATGGGGGAGATTGAAGATTGATCACAACAATATAATGGTGTAAGGATGCTTATTTCGCTATCGATATTGGAATATGAATCTGAGCTATCTGAAAACATGAGTGAGATAAGGAAAACTAGAGCCTTCAACAATATTATAAAGATTATTAGGACAGGAAAGATAGCTGGCGTACATATAGATGTTATGAGGCCGCCGATGATCCCTAACAAAGAAAAGTTTCCTGTAAACTTAATAAGGAGGCTTTATGAGGAGCTCCACGGGGAGACATCTTTAATAATACATCTCATGGTTAGCGATCCAATTAAAATAGTCGAGGAGATTAATGGCTTCATAACTGAAAAGGAGAGGGGAAAGGTTACTATTATACTGCAAGTTGAATCGTTTAATTCTGAGGAAGAGTCTATAGCAGCTATTGAAAACGTGAGGAAATTTGGATATAGGGTCGGCATAGCCCTAAACCTTCCAACCCCAGTGAAGAAGATGACGGATAGGATTGTAGAGCACGCGGACAGCATCCTTCTGATGAGCGTTCCCATGGGGGCGGGTGGACAGAAATTCAGCGACGAGGCAACATGGAGGATTAAATATTTCTCCACAAAGTTTCCGAATAAAGCTATAAGTGTTGACGGAGGCATTAATCCTCAAACAATATCTAAAATTTATAAGGCTGGCGCCAAGGTTGCTGTTGTAGGCTCATATATAACAGTCAGCGAGGAGCCTGAAAAGGCTCTGCTGGAGCTTGAAAAATCCCTAAAAAATATAGAGTGAGGGGCAAACCCCTCATTCTTCTCTTGCTGGTAAACGAGGGATCACTTGGCGGAAGCTTAAGCTATAGCCTTGGCTTGTGCTTATGGCGATAGTTATCTCCTCACCTGCATATGGAGCCCAATTCCATTCACATGTAAATTTAACCGTTAAACCCGCCTCGAGAATATATGGGAGATCAGGGATTATTTTTGAGCATTTTAAAATCGAGCCGTTTTTAAGCCTAATTATAATTTCAGTGACATTCAGCGCAATAAGCGATTCCCGAGAATTCATTATTGTAATGTTGAAGGATGAAGTGTTATCTGGGTCGAAAGCGATTTGGCTCACATTGAATACGGCGTACGTTGGGATGGTGCTCACCCTCTCCACAATATAGCCTTGTGACGTTGTCAAGATAATCGTGATGTTTTCGCCCTGATGAGCAGCCCAATTCCACTTGCAGGTTAAGTTTAACAAGCTGCCCGGGTCAAGCTTAACGGGTAGGGAAGGTTCAGATTTAACATTGTGCACTGAGCCGCCAACTACGATCTTAATGTTATTTAAGTCTACGCTAGTAACCGACTTTTCACTATTCCCCACTGAAATATTAAAGTATTCTCCGAGGTTAGGGTCAAACCCTACACGCTCGATCTTCACATCCACTAGGGGTAAAGTTGCAGTGAAGACTGCTCCAGAACCATCTTTAACGAAAACCACTACGTTAACTGGTTGCCCAGTGTAGTTTGCCCACGCCCAAAAGCACTTGAAAGTCTCTGATTTCCCGTTCTCAAGCCTATAGCCTCCGCTCGGTATAGGAGGC
>JAOAJJ010000012.1 GCA_026414245.1 Candidatus Bathyarchaeota archaeon | reverse complement strand
CTTAGAAGGATCTTATGGAGATTCTTACTTTATTCGTGTAGCTTCAAACGGTTCCATGACAGCCAGCCTCGAGAATGGTTACGCTAGTTACGAAACAAGATCTAGTCTCGCTCCCAGAAGATCATTCATCTTCACTGTTGTTGGAGATCGCTCTAGGGAGAAGGTGATCAAAACCTCTAAAGATGTGTTAAGCGATCCTAGCATCGTAGAAAATGCAAAGAGAAATTGGATGAGGAGCGCTATTAGCGAATTACCCAAGTTAAATAATGTGAAACCTGAATATGCGCTCCTATGGAAGTACATGTGGTACGTTATATTAGCAAACAGAGCTTTTGTCTGGGGTAATCCAGCCCTTAAAAACCCTTTCACTATGCCCAGCAAATTCGCCTTTAGGCATCAGTGGCTTTGGGATTCCGCCTTCCACGCCATAGTGCTCTCCACATATAACGTTAAGATGGCTGAACAGGAGCTTTTAAACTTATTTGAAGCCCAAAAACCAGACGGGCGAATCCCCCATGAAATATTTTTGTCTAAAGAGTTTTGCAAACTATTCTGGGGCGTTGATGACTACTCTCCATGGACCACCCAACCCCCAGTGTTAGCAATAGCTGTCAAGCATATAATGGATTCTGGCGGTGGAGAGGGGTTCCTCGCCAACGCTTTTAAGGTTTTAGATCGATACGATGCGTGGTTTAGGACCGCTAGAGATGCAGATAAGGATCAGCTTATGGCATACGTGGATTATTTAGAGTCTGGCTGGGATAACGCCGTTAGATGGGATGAGGCAATAAAAATGTTTGAGGCAAACCCCTCCAAATATAGGTCTAGATATAGGGAAATCCGTATGGCGCCGGTAGAAGCAGTAGATCTTAACTGCTTAATTTACCTTCAGAGAAAAGTTTTAGCTGAGCTGGCTGAAAGACTGGGTATGCGTGAGAAAGCTGAAGAATATAGTAGACTTGCTAATGAAACTATGAGTGAAATATTGTTATACATGTGGGATCCAGAGTCTCAATTCTTCTATGATATTTACGAGGAAAACCATGAGCAGATTAAGGTTAAAAGTCCAGCAGCGTTCTTCACGCTTTATGCCGGTATAGCATCAAGGGAACAGGCTAAAAGTCTGGTGAAGCATCTACTTAACCCCAGGGAATTCTGGACAAGATTTCCGCTTCCCACAGTTAGCGCCGATCACAGAGAGTATGATCCGAAAGGATATTGGAGGGGTCGCTCATGGATAAACATACTCTGGTTCACGTATCATGGATTAAAGAAGTATGGTTTCATAGAGGAAGCTAAGCATCTAGCTGAGAAAGCTCTCGACATTATGGCTTCTGGACCTACCTGTAATGAGAACTATGATAGTTTGACTGGTGAGCCTTTAGGCGCACCGGATTTTAGCTGGTCAACTTTAATGATTACGATCTTAATGGATCTTTATAGGTCTTGAATCATTTTAGGCTAAACCTTATATTTGGAATCTAATTAACGTAAGTTTATGTCTCAAAAATATGAGTTGGGGGTAGCGGGGCTAGTCCACGATCACGTCTGGGGGTTACTCAACCAGTTTAAGGATACTGGAAAAGTGGAGATAGTGGCTGCGGCTGATTTAAACCCTCCGCTGCTAGAGAAGGTAAGGGAACTTTTCGGCGTAAATAAAACCTACACGGATTTTTCAGAGATGCTGGATAAGAATCGTCTTGACTTAATATTGCTGTGCACTGAGAATAGTCGGCATGCGGATGTTGTGGAATTAGCTGCCGAGAGGGGGGTTCATGTGATCATGGAGAAACCCATGTCCGCTAACCTGGAGCAGGCTGAACGAATAATGAAGGCGGCTGAAAGACATGGAATAAAGGTGATGGTTAATTATCCCACAACATGGAACCCAGCTATACAACAAGCATATAAAATGGTCAAGGAGGGCAAGATAGGCGAAATCTTCCATATACGTTTTAGAGGAGCCCACGCTGGACCAAAAGAGATCGGCTGTTCACCCTACTTCTACACATGGCTCTACAATAAAGAGCTCAATGGAGCCGGAGCTCTAATGGACTACTGCTGTTACGGTGTAAATCTGTCACTATGGTTTCTAGGACGCATGCCTAAAAGCGTAATCGGAGTCATGGGAACATTGGCTAGAACATATTTAGAAGTTGATGACAATGCCGTGATTATAATGGATTACAAAAATGCTTTTGGTATAGCTGAAGCATGTTGGTCGCAGATAGGTCTCTATCCCATCCATGGGCCGATCATAAATGGCACTGATGGTTCGCTTGTGGTTGAGGAAGATGGAAAATTACATTTTTATTCAGTTAAAGTTAAAGGCAATTACAGGGATATACTCCATGAGGTTATAGATCCTCCTCAACCGCCCAAGGGGTTGAGAAACGGCCCAGAATACTTCATAGACTGGATAGAGCAGGATACGGAGGTAAAAGAACCTCTGGATGTAAAATTTAATAGGAATGTTCAGGAGGTTTTGGAGGCTGGATTACGCTCAGCGCTCAAGGGAAGAAAAATACGCTTACGTTAGGAGGGGTATGAATGGTTAAGATTGGCTTTGGCATAATTGGTTGCGGCGGCATATCAAATTATTTCCATATTCCGGAGCTTAAAGCGATAGAAGAGGCAGAGGTGGTTGCCGTAGCAGACATAAAAGAGGAAAGAGCGAGGCTTACCGCTGAGCGGTTCAACATTAAATACTGGTATTCCGATTATATGAAGCTTTTAGAAAGGGATGACGTTGAAGCCATAATAGTAGCTACTCCACATCCAACGCATGCTAAAATTGCCGTAGACGCCATCAACGCCGGAAAGCACGTTATCATTCAAAAGCCTATGTGCACGAATTCAAGAGATGCTGAAGCAATCGTAGACGCGTCGCGTAAGCATAGCAGCCTAAAAGTCATGGTTTTACCATTCGTCTATTTCGATACACCTGCCTTCGACTATATTAGAAATCTCCTTGAGAGCGGTGAGCTTGGAAGAATATGTATGGCGAGGGCTCGTGTAGCTCATGGAGGGCCGGAGAAGTATCAGGAAGAAGTAACCCGAATGTTTGGTGAAGAAAAGAACTGCTGGTTCTTCGACCCTGAAAGGGCTCACGGCGGTGTTCTGCTAGATTTAGGGGTTTATGCGATAAGTCAAATAGTGTATTTGTTAGGCAGGGTTAAAAGTGTATCAGCGTTGATAGCTACCCTAGATAAGCCGGCGAAGGTGGAGGATAATAGCGCATTACTTATGGAGATGGAGAATGGAGCAATATCTGTGGCGGAGACTAGTTGGACGCAGGTTGCGACACTTGAGGGAACAAGCATATATGGGACGAAAGGAACAGTCCTCTTAAACTACTTTAATACGCCAGTAGCCTTCTATAGGCAAAAGGATTCAAGCTGGATTATGCCAGTGTTAGCTAAAGAGAAAGAGCCGCAGCACACTCACCGCCACTTCATAAAATGCATAATTAATGATGAAAAACCGATAGGTACCCCGGAGGAAGGAAAACACGTGGTGGAAATCATGGAGTCAGCCTACAAATCTGCCAAAACGGGTAAAATAGTTAGGTTAAAAGCGTGAACAGGCTATATTTTTCGCCTTATTTCTAATAAAAATAATCTATTAGTGTTCTCAGCTAAAGTGTGTAAAATATTAGGTAAACGCTCAGAGCCATTACTGTTAGTCCTCCTGCCAAGTTTAACCATCTTTGTTCGTTGGAACCCCATTTCTTTAGTTCGCTGGTTTTTATTTTCAGCAGATATATGCTTAGCGTTATCGCTATGAAGGGGGCAATAACTATGCCGTTGTAGAGTGTAAGTAGTAGGAGACCCCACATCTGCGTCTCCATTTCCGCTATGAGGCTTAAGGCTATTAAGTATGGTCCAGATGTGCATGGCAGGAGGAAAATGCTTATGGCAACCCCTGCAAGAAAAGCTGAAAAAGGCCTATCAGAAAAGCCCCTTAGGCGCTGGGTAACTTTCTCCGAGAGGAATTTTGGGATGCGTTTAAACCTCTTGTTTAAGAGACCTCCAATAGCCTCTCTTAAACCCACCGAGAAACCAAAAAATCCTAATGTAAAATTCAGTATTGATCTGAGTCCGAGAGACAAGCCTAAGATAACGATGAAAATCCTCGCCTCACGGATATAGCCAATTAACCTCCACACTCCGAGACCCATCAAAAAATAGGCTATGAAAATTGCTAGTGAAAACGCTATGCCGAACTTTAATACAGCCCTTTTACCTAGCTTCATGATGACGAGAGATAGAAATACTATTAAAACGAAGAGCTCGCATGGATTTATGGCATCCGTGCATGCAGCTATAATAATGAGCGGTAAAACCTGAAAAATGTTTTTATGCGGCTTCCCCTTCTCTCTGAATAGATTCTCTATTTGCGTCCTCACATCTTCATTTAACTTAATTATGCTCGACTCATTTCGTAGAGAGAGTATCGCTGTATCTTCTGGCTGATTGAGTATTCGATCAAACAACGTTTGATCGAACGCCGAGATCACAATTGCCTTTAATCTTCCCCCTTGAAAAAGTAGCAGAAGCGGAGACGAATATTCCACATAAATGTCTCGCCAATTTAATCCATGTTTCAACGCGCAGGGGGCGCAGAAATACGGGGGGAGAACGTTAATCCCTTCTCTCATCAATAAATCAATTATATCTAGGAATTCACTTAAGTAGCGTGAATTATTTAGATCGCATAAGGTGACGTTTACTTCAGGTTTTTCGTTAAAGTAGTTTTTCATGTTTTCTAAGATGCGAGAACCTGGGAAACCGTAGATATAGACTCTAATAGAGCTTTCAGCTCCAGCCATATTTAGATGTAAAAACTGTGGGAACGAAATTAAAGCCAGAAACAAAAAAACGCATAGTTTCCTATAATTCACTCCATTCACCTAACTAGAGTAAGAGTTTACTTGAATAAATATTTTTTAGCCAGAGATACATAGCTGATTTTATTTCCTGTATTTAAATATATTCGTCTCAAGTTTCGTCGACACCGTTAACGGTGTTTCTCTGAAGAGCTCTATCGTTCTCCCCGCTATCTCGGTTTTAAGCCATAACTCGACATATATTACTGTTCTCTCCTCGTTTTTTATATGCTCATACCAGAGCTTTGGTATATTCGAGTTATCTATGGTTACATCGAACAAGATTTCGTCTCTCTCGCCGGGTGCAATGGCATTTTCGCCCACCTGTTCACCCATCCCTAAAATGGTTGTTTCCCCTGTTCTTATGTTGAAAACTAAGCCTTTAATGTAAAGCGGCACTATCCTAAGGTGATTTTCGACATCTATAGATGCCTTAAGATGAGTCTCATGTAGTGTTACACTTTTAAGTTCGATCTTAGCTTCCCGGATTATAACCTTACCCAAAATGCCCAAATCATACTCTCTATTAAGTTTCTGCTCTATAGGAAAAATATTTGTCTCTATGTTTGTTGCATACCTAACTGGCACTTTCACATCACCTATGGGTGTCTCAAACAGTAGGCTTCCATGTAAAGATATAACTGAAGCCTCTGCTCTACTCAGATGCTGATACCAGAACTCGTCGATCAACGTGTTGTTTAGCACTGCGTCTATCATGAGCGTGTTTAACCCTCGAACAATAACTTGGCTTGGAACTGAAGCCCTACCAAGCTCCAATGTGTCCGCGAGGATCTTAAGCTCACCGCCCTTTATCCTAACGTTAACAGGATAGTTATTATCTAGACTTACAGCGACATTTATGGGCGTTTCAACCTCAGAAATCATCTCGGGATAAATGTAGAGGTCAATGCTTCTCAGGGCTATGGCGCCGCCTCTATATAGATAGAAGTACGCTAAGCCTCCAACGGCTGAAACAATCATTATTACAGCCAGCAAAATACCAATCTTCTTCATATTTAGGGAGTAAATTGTGCTTGCACAAAACTTTTTCCATTTAGCCATTTACCTGTTTTAAAGGTTCTTCGTAAAAAGCATTTATTTTCAGGTCTTAATAATTAGTGATGGGTTTAGGTTTGCCCTTCACCCTCTTCCATTTAGGTCCGGCTCTGGGTTTAGGTTTGCCGTTGAGGAGGCGTCTTCACGTCCCTACCCTTGTTTTGGCAAATGTTATTGTTGATTTAGAGCCGTTTTTCGTACTCTTTCTAGGTTTAGATTATCCCCTGCATGGCTATTTTCACATATTTTTTCAGCTGTGCCGGCAGGCTTAATCTTAGGTTACTTCATGTTCCTTCTCAAAGATTTTATGCATCCGCTCTATAGGGCATTATTGCTCAAAGCGGATGTAGACTTAAAGCCTCAAGTCTTTCATCATCGCGGGTATTTTGGGGTTTATGCTTCATGTTATGCTGGATGCCCCTCTTTACGGAGACATTAAGCCCTTCTACCCTATAGCGGTAAACCCCCTATACAATCCATCTCTGGCGGCAGAAATACAATGGCTCTGCATCTGGATGGGATTATTCGGAGTAGCATATTATATTTATATTACACTGATTAGACCAGCAATCCACCGGAAATGGTAAAAAGATGGCAAACCATATTAGAGTAGGATGGATTTTCAGCTCTAAAAATGCTTCTCAGCGGGCGTAAAGCGACGAAGATTCCTGGTACAGCCTACATCATGGTGTCCTTTATTCCCTGGGTTATCTACTGGGTCTTATGCGGTTTTGGGTTTAGGCTCAGCGTTCTATTATCTTTAATCACTTCGCTTATTCTTATTGTTCCTCAGAGGATTTGGAGGAGCTACGGTTTAATGGACATCACCTCCCTAATATTCTTCAGTCTCGCCTCCCTCTGCACCTTCATATTTGGCCTAGAGTTTTTCATCCATCAATGCGGCTTCGCAGGATATTTAACACTGTTCCTTATGGCTGCCCTCTCCATAGCCGTTAAACAGCCCTTCACGTTTAAGGTTGCCAAGAAGGATTGGCCGGAAAGCTATTGGAGGGAGAAATCCTTCCTCCTTATAAATAATGTTGTTTCAGCAGCTTGGGCGCTTATCTTCGGCGCTAATGCCCTTATATTTCTTCTTGCAGCGCCGTACGGGGTGATTTTATCTAATCTTCTAATTGCTATCGGCATAGCCTTCTCAGTAATCTTCCCAATTAAGGCGCCGGAATACTTTGCTGTGAGAGAGTATCTTAAGCCGGTTGAGAGGTTTGACTGGAGGGTTAAAGTTGACCCATTTAGTCTTAAGGGCGAGAATGAGTATGATATTATAATTGTCGGTGCTGGGGTTGGAGGGCTGACATGCGGCTCCCTCCTCGCTAAAAGGGGATATAGGGTTCTGGTTTTAGAGCAGCACTATCAGGTTGGAGGCTACTGCTCATCCTTCGAGAGGAAAGGGTTCACATTTAACACCGGGGTCGAGGACATAAGCGGGCTATGGGATAAGGGACCAATATCTTTCCTCCTGCGCACGCTCGGTTTGAGTAAGGACGACTTGTTTGTTAAAAACACGGTGAGATATGTTTTTGAGGGAAATTACATTGAGGCGAAGAGCCTAAACGATTATATAAGGGTTCTCTCCAGCCTCTTCCCCCATGAAGAGGATAATATTATAGCCTTCTTTAACGATGCCGAGAAAGCCTATATGGAATGCTACAGGGAGGTTGAGGTTTATGGCGCACCCCTGCCGCCGGAGCTTATAGCCAAGGTTCTCGGCGTAAGGAAGCTTGTAGATTACCCGAGAGAGCGCCCCCACTTCTACGATTGGATAAGCAAGACCTATAGGCAGAAGCTCGACGAGCACTTCACAGATGAGGGTTTAAAGCGCTTTTTAAGCTCCCTAATAGGTTATGTTGGGACAAGCCCTGAGAAGGCTCCGGCTTCAGCAGCTCTCACGGCATGTGTGTCCTATTACCTGTATGGAGGTTTCTTCCCGAGGGGAGGAGCTCAAAGGTATGCTAATACATTGAGGGATATTATCGAGGGGCACGGCGGGGAGGTTCTAGTTAAGCATAGAGTTGACAGAATACTTGTGGAGGACGGAATGGTTGTGGGCGTTAGGGTTGGAGGGAAGGTTTTTCATAGCCCTGTCGTCGTTGCGAACGCTAACGCTAAAACCACATTCTTGGAGCTTGTCGGAGAGGAGAATTTAGATAAGGGGTTTGTTGAGTATATTAGAGGGCTGAAGATGTCCCCCTCATGCTTCATGGTCTTCTTGGGAGTTGACGCAGACTTATCTGGATATCCAACTCACATCAAGAACCTAGACGACGGCTACGAGGTTGTGATCAACTCAAACGCCGACCCGAGTTTAGCGCCTGAAGGAAAGGCAAGCATCACGATACTGGCTGGAGCCAGCTACCATGACTTTCCACAGAGGGGGACTGAAGAATACTATATAAGGAAGAATGAGGTAGCCCAAACGCTCATTCGAAAGGCTGAGAAAATAATTCCAGGTCTAAGCGAACGTATAATTGTTAAGGACGCTGCGACTCCGAGGACACTTGAGAGGTATACTTCTATGCCTGAGGGCGCAATATATGCTTTCGACCAGTCGATAGGTATTAGGAGACCTTACTTCAAAACGCCGATAAAAGGTCTCTACCTGGCGGGAGCATCAACCTTCCCGGGCGGTGGAATAGAGGCTGTAACGATCTCGGGAATAATATGCGCAAACGACATATGTAACTGGAGGTTTTCTGGCTTGCGCTGAACCAGCATGAGCATATCTCAGCCAAAAGCTATTGGAGACTGTCCAGGTTCTGAAGAACATCGAGTTTCCATCTTATGGGAGATCTTTCCTTCTAAAAGCATTTAATTGTTTAACTTATGGAGATGAAAGAAAAGACTAGCGGAGTGATGTTTGGGAATTAGTTAGTAGAGCTGGAACTAAATTTACTTCAAGTTCTTCATAACTTTCTTGATAACGTCAAAACTATATATTTGAAAGATTATTATCGCGCCTATGGAATTCTCACATAGGTGAACAAAAAACCTGTAGATTAAGACCGCTGAGGTTGCTTGAGGTATAGAAAAACCCAGGAAAGATAAAAGTAGAACCATGATCGCCTCTATTGAACCCAGACCGCCGGGAATTAGGGTTAAAACTCCAAGTAGAACGGAAAGCAGTGGTAAAGCGAAAAATGAGAATGTTAAGTTTATTCCAACAGCCTTTGCCGAGAGTAAAAATATTGCTCCTTCAATCACCCAGATTATAAAGGTTAAAAAGAAAATTTGAGAAAGAAGCCTGGATCTTTTAAGCTGAGTGAAGCCAATGGAGAAATTTTTCGCCATCTTCTCTATTTTCTTGCTAAATCTTCTCGTTACCGGTAGCTTTGAAATTATCTTAAAGAATTTTAGGGTTAATTTTTTACTGTTGAGGATTAGCAGAACTGAGAGAGAGATTGAGAAGAAGACCAGCATGCCGAAAAAGGCGAAAAAAGTTATTTGTGAAGGTAAAAATTCTATGAGAGCTTGAAGGGTTATCAAAGAAAATAAGATGTAGACGAAAACGTCTAGGGCTCTCTCCGTTAGAACTAAGGGGATCGTTTTAGAAAAAGGGTAACCGAACTTTATTTTTAGAAAATAGCCTCTTATCGGCTCTAGGGCTTTGAAAGGAACTAGGTTTCCTAGAAACATAGCGGAGTTGAAGCTATAGAAAGCGTGAGAGAATGGAACTTTTATTTTCACGGATTTCAGGAAGATCTGCCATCTTAATGATTTCAGGAAAATGGAGAATAGAAATGTTAGGAAGGCGAGAAGAATAAAATTTATGTTGGATGTTAAAATTATCCTGATAACTTCCTCTATTCCAGAGAGGAAAAGGATGAGGAGAAGTAGGGAAATTCCGATGAGAATAAATAATGTCTTCAAATTCACGGATAACTGAAGTTATTGAAAAATATTTAAATCTTTCTGAGACTCTTGTGTGGGAGAATACACCAAATTCTAATTACAGATTTAATCCTCAATTAGCATCTTTCTCCTTTATATCTTCAAGGCATTTAAACAGTTTTTCATCTATTTCTTGTAGGTGATTTTTCATCTTTGAGTAATCTTCTTCCATGCTCTTCAATGATCCCTGTAGATTGCTGAGCATTTGCTCAAATGTATCTCTATTAAATTCGCCTACAGCGAATCTTATCTCAATCTCCCTGATTTCCTCTTTTATTTGAGAGATTTTCTCCTCGATACTTGAAATTTTTTCAATCACGCTGCGCCTATCCGAAGACCAGATTTTGGATATTGCATTTAAACGCTGTTCACATATCTTTCGGCAACCCTCGATTATCTCTGCTGGTAGAGATAGGTGTTTTTTCTTAATTATGAATAAGGTTTGCTCGATAATCGACAGCTCTCTCTCAATAGTTAAGGAAGAGAGGGATTTCTCAATTATGGAGATCACGTTTTCCCACATATTTAGAGGCGCATAAACGCTTTTCCTTAAATGAGTATCCCATTCAAGAATTCTCTGGCCTTCCAGCGAAAGCAATCTGCTTAACTCTATTTTCTCTCTAGCCCACTCAACTTTAGCTCTAGCTTTAATAAGATCTAATTTCTCCCTTATAGCGTAAATGTCCTGGATTTTCTTAAGTGCTTCTCCTCCAAGGGAGCTAATTATTAGGCGATAAGTGTTCTCACTAACCTCATTAGATTTAAACATATTTTCAACCTCTTTAATTTCCAGAAAAATCTCCTGAAGATCATTTAGAAGAAGGTTAAATGTTCTCGTCGCCTCTTCAACCTCTTTAGAAATGCTTTGTTCAAAATTAATTGAAGAATCCATTTTCTTATCTTCTTCGGAAGATTTTAGGAAGTCATCTAACAGCATCTGACGCGACCCTGGAAAACTCTTAGCCATCTTTTCCGCGGGCTTCTCAAACTTTGATAGGCTGAATAGAATGGAGAGATGGAGCAGGAAAATACCCAAAAGCAGAAATGCGGAAAGACCTTGAGGGAAAATGGCTCCCATGATTTTCACGGATTCCCAGAGAAAATTATACCATCCCTCGGCTAGAAAACCGCCGTATATGAATCTACGGGGCATGGGAAGAACATCCGTGGACTCGAAGAAGTAGTGGCCGCTGCCGTAGACCGCTCCGGAAAGAGAGAAGGCTAGCGTAAAATATGTGAGGAGGAGAAGGAGAGAATGCTTGCGGATTAAAAACGATGCTACTAGAAGAAGGGGGAAACATGAGTACTCCCATTTTTCGTGGGCTGAGGGGAAGAACATCATGAAGCAGAATAGGAAAAGATGAGATATAAACCATAAGTTTTCCTTCTTAAGATTCAATCGCAACCTTATGATTATGAAGCAGATCAGAAGCGCCAGAAATATGAAGACATAAAGCTGTAGTGGGGCTATAACCTTATAGGGAAAACCTGAAATGCTACATAAAATATTTATGATCAACCAGAAACTCGGAAAACCCCAAATTACTCCCTCAGGAATACGAACCCCCAGATTATGAAGAGCGCCCGACCACATGGCGTCTATGAATACTTCTCTCTGAACTATGAGCCATGGTGACGCTACAAAAAATGAGGAGAGAATGAAAAATAATAATTTTAGTAAAGTTTTGCGTGCCCCTATATTTGGATAAGTGAACAAGATTATGGGAGGTAAAAAAACTATGGTATAAGGCTTAACCATTAAAGAAGCCCCGAGCAGGCAGTATGCTAGAAGATAACTGCCCTTATAAACCATGTATATTGATGCTACGACGAAAAGTGATACTATACTCTCAGGTGCCCCCCACACCGCAGTTAAAAAGAAGGTGAAAGGAGTGAACAGGAAGATGAGCGCTGCAAGTATGCCCATATTTGGCGAACGCTCTTCTCTCACAACAAAATATATCAGGAGCGAAATTAAGCATTCAGCGACTATCTGGGGAACTTTCATAAACATGACGAGCAAATAAACATCGTCTAGTTGCGGTCTAATCAAAGAATACAATTTCCCCATTATAAAAAGAGTTAAAGGAAAAATCGGAGGCAGCTCGCAAAAATTGGGGTCATGACCCCAATATTCTCCAAAAAGATCTATTCCCTTGGAAGGTATATAGAAAAATGGCCCTTCCTTCAGGAGCCGAAATAGCCAAACTCTATGAACATTAATGTCGTATCCATGGCTGGTGTATGGGGAAATAAGTAGCCTTGTGATTAAACCGATAAAAAATAACAGTATAATAAGAGGGGTTTCTCTTTTCCACACTAGCATCTCTCTACTATTCATCACGTGATCTCCGAAAACTAAAAATTGTCTTCTAAATATAAAAGCCCTACCCTTCTGGCACTTGAAACACTCGTTAGTAATCATGTCTATGCACGAAGAATGGAGATTTATGTATGTTTTTATTATGTTGAACTCTTTTTAAGGCGTAAAGAGTTAATGGGGCTCCACTCTAAGATTGGAGCATTTGTTTTATCTAGCTTGGAAACCTAGCTCAATCTACCCAAAAGGGGAGGCTCATCATTTACTGGCTCAGCACGCTTTTACGGGACTTAAGGGCAGCTTACGGTAGGTAAGCTCGCTGGACCGAAACTATTAGACTGCTCTTCAGAAGGCTTCGCTAAGAATTTCATCTAGGCTACTTGCCCTGAAGGAACCTATTAGCGGGCTTTATCACTCGCCCTTACTTCCTGTATAGTTCAGCTGTTTCTTTTAGTAGTGTGCGTATTTCTCTATGTGAGGTTTGGTCTTCGGAGCGCATGAGCTCCATGAAGCGTTCTGGGCTCATGTTTAATCCATACTCCCAGTTGACTCTCGTTACAAGAGCATTTATTAGAACCCTTGTCCCCATGCCGAGGATCTTCTCCATAGCCTGGTATAGGGTTTTCGGCTCCTCCCAAAGCACTTCGAAGGGGTCACGCCCCAGCTCCACACGCAGAAAGAATAATATGGCTTCACCAGCAGACTCCCCAAGAGAAGAGCAGAGAGCCCTCCTAAAGACGGCTCGAAGAGCCTCAATAATCTCCTTCCCGCCATCGACAACCATTTCCATCCCCAAACCTCTAGAAAAATCTCTTTTGAGAGTGTTGAGGAGCATCTTCTCCTCGCCTTAAAACCATCATTTTGCTTCTTCCCTAATTTTCCTTAAAATAGAGTTAACCATGAAGTCTATGTCGCTCCTCCATAAACCATCTGAGAAAGCCTCATCATAAAAATAATATCTCAGGCTTGAGTGGTAATCGCACCAATAAACCTCAATCTTTTCGCAATACTTGCGTAGTATAGATGTTAATAGGGAGTAGTCGAGCGACGTCGTCATAATATATAGGATGAAGCCATCTGACGTGAAGAAGAAGGTGCTCTGGAAGGGGAGCTTACTTATCGCCGAAGCTATTCTCATAGAATTTCTCATGGAGCACTTGCATTTAAGAAGCACATAAGATGTTATTTGTAGAAAGTGCATTCCGACGAGGATTCTATAGCCCTCGATGACGCTTAGATCTTCAAGCCTCTTCCACCTCTTGTCCAAGTGGTATAATTCAACACCCGCAGCCTTGGCTATCTCGCTCCTTCTCCTCAAAATGTTTCTGGACAGCTCCCTCAGTATCTGCATGTCCACTTTGTCAAGTAGGCTCAGAACATTTTTCTCCTTCTTGGGCTCAAATGGCTCGGGATGCTCTATGCTTTTAGCCCATTCATCCCAGTTAAACTTCCATCCAACCCCTAGCTCATAGAACGAGTAGTCTGCTTCGCAGCCGATTGGGAATGATGTGGGTGTCTCCAAGACCCATCTTTCAATAATGTTGTCTTTCGAGAGCTCTTCCAATAAATCTATGAGCAAATAAGTTGTATCAATAGGTAAATAGAATACGACGAAGAAACCGTTGATAGGGCCGAAACATCTTACCCTATAATGAGTGTAGGGGTGAAGATCACAGATCCTTTCAAACAACGCTAATTTATCGGGTGAAGCCTCAACGAAAACTAACACTATTTTTAGACCTAATGTAAAAGGATTTATTCTTGCGGAGACCCCGTAAAGCAGTTTGTCAGACAGCATCCTTTCAATTCTCTTCTTTAACGATACTGGGGATAGACCAACCTCTCTACTTAAGGTTCCCAATAATGCTTTTGGATTTTTCCCTAGCGCTGTCAGGATCGTTAGCGTCAGCGCATCTATACTAGCCATATTTTCCCCTCGTTTTCATCCTGTTCGAGGCGACTGATAATTTAGCAGGGTACTCCCGGGGTTCCACCAGTCGGGGGATCGAACTTAAAGAACGCTTTATCCATTAGACCGTTATATTCGGCTGCAACCTCAATCTTATAGATCCCCTTTTCGTTTACACAGTTTTCAAATGTGTGTTCATATTCTATTATTGTAACACCACTACTACGGCTTTGCCCACAAACTATTAAAGAAAAAGAAGCTGTTATGATCATGCCATCTGGTCTTGCAACATTGATCTCGATATCTACAGAAATTTTTCCATCGCCCTCTAAACCTCTCAGGAATACTTTGCCGCTAACTGTTATGTTGCCGTTTTTGGCTTGCGCATGCACATTTACCTTAATCGATTGTTCTCTCGCTAACGCTATAGAGGCATAGCTCAGAAGAATCGCTGTGAGAAGAACGGCGGCTGCCGCACTCCTAAATATACTTTTCCTCAACATATTTCACCTCTCCACCTCCAAATTATTTTTTATGAGTTTTTTGAATTTAAATTTTTGCTTTTATAGGCAAAATTTTTAAGGAAGAACATCATATTTTGCATTTAGAGGCAAATTTATATGAGGAGACATCAATTTCAAGAAGAAGATAAGTTGGATGTGGCGAATATTATGGAGAAGAGCACTACCATAGAGGCTTTTCAAAGCGTCTTTAGGAGTGCTCTCTGCTCTTCTCTTGGGGAGTCTGCTGGTGAA
>JAOAJJ010000131.1 GCA_026414245.1 Candidatus Bathyarchaeota archaeon | reverse complement strand
GCTTGAAGCATGCTATAGGCTTACGCAGGCGATGAGATATAATCCTGAGAAAGTTCACGAGATAAAGAAGCTCTATGAAAGTGATTTGGAGCGATTGTTTTCTGTGCTTAATGTCAAACCTGAAGATCCAGATTTACTGGTAAAACTCGATGGTATAAGCCCCGAGAACTATCCGCTGAGACTGTATCACTTCGAGAAAGCTTTGGAGAGAACCTACGATGAAGCTGTTGAGGAGGCTAAAAAGATGATTTTAGAGACTGTGAGATTACCTAAGCCTGAAGTTGGAAAGAGCTATGGGCTTATAGCTCTTGGCGAGCGCGGGGAGATAGGTGGGCTTGTCGGGGTAATAGAAGTTGTTGTTAACCCGAAGGGGTCAGGAAAAGTGCATGTTGTTGGAAGCGAGACTGGTGAAAGCATACTTGCAAGCGCATACGACGCCTTCATATACATAAATTCGATCTCGAACTGGAGGTTTAAAGACTACGACGTTTATGTCGAGATAGTGACCCCGGCGAAGGGAATGGAGAAGCAGATATACGGGCTGGGGGCAACAAGAGCCCCGGTTTCAGGCCCCTCAGCCGGACTTGCAATAGCTATAGCGATGCTTTCAGCTTTCACCGGCATAGAAGTGGATCCAACAGTCATCATGACTGGCGCTATAACTGCGTTGGGTGAGGTTTGGCCTGTCGGCGGTTTAGATTATCGCGGTATGGGTAAGATTGAGGCAGCTTTATCGGATCAATATGCCCGTGTGCTAATTATGCCAAGATATAATTATGATAGGTTGAAGAGCTTTGAGGTGGAGAAGATGCTTTCTGAACGTGGTATAAAAATAGTTCCAGTTCAAACTTTTCTCGAGGCAGCTTCTATAGCCTTAATGGGCTTTGAGAAGATTAAAGGCGGTGTTCTAAGCGGTCAAATTAGCTAAGCGTGATATTTGGCTTAGAGAGTTTATGAAATGAACGGTTCTTTATCATCCTGCTTTCTTTTAGCGGCAATCTCGATTAAAGCCCTATAGTATTCTCCACTCTCAATCTTCCTATGTATATTCAGGAGCGCTTCATAAACACTCTCAAAATATTCTTTATCCTCAATTTTAACTTCCCCGCAGCTATCGATCAGCGATATTCTCCACACTATCCCCAATCCAGCCTCCCTTATGGATTGATAAAGTATCCTATGACCCATCTGAAATAACTGTGGATATAGATCTGCTGATAATTTAATTAACTCATCACCCACATTTCTGAGCTTCACTAGATCCCAGGAAGCCATACCATCCTTATTCTTTGAGAGAATCTCCCCAAGTCTAACCCGTATAACGTCAAGTATTGGCAAAAACTTTTCCATATATTTCCATCCATCGGCTTTCATTATTTGGTATTAATCTAATATTAACCTAACATCACTATTTAAGTGTAATTGGAAACACTGAAACCATCTTTCGCCGAATTCTCAGCAAAATAGTTTTATTTCGGAAAACATTAAAACTAATGAGAATGTTAGTGGGATTGAAGTAGAAAGGGGATTGGAGAGTGGCGCGGAAAAGGCAAGTAATAGATTGCCCTAAATGCGGCTTTCAGTTTGATATTCTATATGCCAGAACAGTTTCATGCCAAAGCTGCGACAGAATGTTATCCTCCCTAAGCTGTGAATATATTAGATGCCCGAAATGCGGCTTCGAGTTTAAGACTTCGGGAAGCGTATCCAAGATCGCTGAGATTCTAAGAGGTTTTTCCAGCATAGAGTAATGAGGCAATAATCCTATTTAGTGGAAAGCGTCTTTTTTACACCAGATTTAGTCCCCATAATTTTTAGAGATCTGAGCTTTTCTTCAATCCTACGAGCTCTCTCCTCCGCTTCGGCAAACACTCTGTCCCATTTTCCCCCTCTAATTATGCAAGAGAACTCTTCAAGGGTTTTCGGCAACTTTTCTATAGTTGAATATAGCATCTCATTGAAGACCCTATCCTCTGACACAAGTTTTAGGGCTTCTTCCGGACAGAACTCTACGCATTTTGGCGCTCCATTACATAGATCGCATGCTATAGCTACTCTTCTGTCTGGATCAAGCATTATTCCGCCGAAGGGGCATGCTTGTATGCATAGGACGCACCCATCGCATTTATCTTCCTCTATAATCAGCACTCCCCCTCTTTCAGACTGCTTTATGGCGTTACGGGGGCAAGCTCTTATGCACGGGGGGTTCTCGCAGAAACGGCATGCGACAGCTAAATTGAGCGCCGGGTTCAAGTGTATGACCCTTATTCTAGACCTTATCGGGTTCGGTTCACCCCCCTTCTCTAAGGCGCATATGAATTCACATATACTGCAACCTATACATTTGCTTGGGTCGACAGCCACGAAATTTCTATTGAAGCCCGCTTTACGCGTCATGTGGATCCGCATCCACCTTATTTTTATCCCTTATCCCAAGACGAGCATTTAAACTTCTCGATATGGTGAGGCTGTCGGAGTCTAATTTTACTTTGAAATGTTTACATGGACGCTTTCGTCACCACTTATCTCTACATTCTTCAGGGAAGAAACCATTGCTAGAATTGTTCTTCGAATAAACTCCGATGTAAAAGGCTGGAGGGGGACGTCCTCGCCGCGAACGGTAACCTTAGTGTTCAGTCTGTTTCTCATCTCCATTACAACACAATCCTTAACGCTTGCATTACCATAATATATTTCCTCAGCGAGTTCCTCGCATGTATTTCTGCCGCATCTACCGCAATCTAGCCTAGCGAGAGAATTCAAGATCTCAATTATTTTCGCCCTTTTCTTAATGAAGTTTAATGTCTTTTCAACTAGGATTTTGCATTCGCTTTTAATGTTCAGTATCTGCGCTCCAAGATCTTGAAGTGAGCAGAACGCTATTAAATCATGTTTAATATGCTCCCTGAATTCATCATACTCCTTTAGGCTCCTCACGCATACAATTTTACCTATACCCCTTTCTCCAAGCACCATTGACGAAAAACCCTCTAAAATAACCACGTTAGCGCCAAAAGATAAAGCAGCTTTAGAAATTTCCTCTAACGGGACATTTCTAGCCTTAATCATAATATCCACCTCATTCCTCGAGAACGCTATAACAGGGTTAGCGCCAACCTTCCAATGCCTCCATGTATCGCTCCCCTCCCTATCAATAGAGAAATTCTCATGCGCAATATGCTTCACGGAAGCCACTGAAAAGCCCTCCTTAATTAGCTGGGGGACCAGAGTCTCAATAACAGCTGTTTTTCCCGAAGCCTTGCGGCCTATAACTGCAAGCATGGGGCAGTTTACGCGCACATTAACACCTCTTTTAATTTTAACAAGTCTTCCAAATATTTATGCTTCCAGAGCTATAGGTTCGATCAGTTTAGAATGCGTTGCCAAAACGATTGGCTCCTTTAGCGTTTATGGGGCTAAATTACTGAAACCTAAAACTATATCTTTCTGTGGCGCATCTGAAAAATCTGTATGGAGCAAAATCTGGGCGTGAAGAAATGTGGTCATCGATGTTAGATCATCAAGCCGGCGTTTAACGTGTATTAAAGCGGCTCTTTTCGATCTGTTTGATACATTACTTTTAATAGAGCATAGAGAGGGTCCCGGCAAAGTTAATGAGGAATGCTTAAGAAAAGTTTGGAGTTTTCTGGATGAAAATGGGGTTAAAGTCTCCTACGGAGATTTTATGCAAGCGTATTTTAAGGTTAGGGATCAGCTATATGAGAGGATCCATAAAAGCTTTGAGGAGCCGCATTTTGCCTTTAGAATCTCACAGACTCTGGCTAGACTAGGATATTTAGGATGCGATTACGCTCCCACCAGCCCGATCGCTTTAGGCGCCGCTAACGCTTACTCAGAGGAGTTTATGCGTTATATTCGCCCGGATAGAGACGCAGCCTTCGTCCTACAAAGCCTACTTAAGAATGGATATAAAACAGGCGTTGTATCGAACTTCGCTATTCCGGAATGCGTCCATAAACTCTTACTTCTTCACGGGCTCAAAGACTTTTTAAGCGTGGTGGTTGTTCTGTC
>JAOAJJ010000130.1 GCA_026414245.1 Candidatus Bathyarchaeota archaeon | reverse complement strand
CACTTAATGGAATCCCAGAATAATGTTCACCCTCGATTTCCACTGATAAATCGCCCAGAAAATCTAAAATCTTCTTCCTTAGGGATTTATCTCTAATCCTATTTATAGCTCTCTTTATTCTCGGATCTAGTTTCGCCTTCAATCAGCTCCCTCCGGCGATTTTACCTTCAAAGATTTTTCGGCTTCTCTTTTAGCTCTCTGAGCCGCAGAATGCGCTTCATGGAGCGGTTCGGGTATTCTATGGTTCTTTGAGCATGTTAAAACTACTTTTATTGCGGTCTCTAGAGAAATTTTGTGCCCAACACTAACATAAACTGGTTTCGCATTAGGCTTAGTGAATACCGCCCCGCCAATAATTTCACCCTCATGAATAATAGGTCTCCAATTGAGACTTTCTGATTCAATCACTTCCCCACATAAAAGGCTCTTTGCAACGCCTACCGTGCATAGGTCTAGCACTACCCCCAGATGGCTTGCAAATCCAAAACGGTAAGGATGAGCTATTCCTTGTCCATCGACTAGAAAAACGTCGGGTTTAATATTTAGCTTCCTTATTGATGAGACCGCAGCCGGGATCTCTCTGAAGGATAATAGTGTTGGTATATATGGGAAGCGGGTTTCAACAGCAGCCGATTTAAGCTCTACTAGCTTCAGCGAATTATAGTCGAAGACGGCTACCGCCCCAATAGATAATTTATCATAGTATGCGATGTCAACTCCTGCAACATATTTAATTGGCGTATTTAAGCAGTCCCGCGCAATAACTTTCTTTGAGAGAAGCGATTGTAGTCTTCTAGCCTTTTCTATTGAGAAATCGATGTCTTTAAATAGATTTTGGTGAACTATCGGGTTGCTGCTCCCCATAACCCATCATCTTTTCCAAGATTTTTTGAAACTCTTTCATCGAATTATCGAGCACTGTCCTCCTAACTTCTGCAGTTATATCTCCTCGCGTAACCTCAATGATTCGTCTAGCGACGTCACATTTTCTTCTAAGCCCTGAAATCAAAATCAACAGCTCATCGCAACCTATTATTTCATTATAGATGTTCTCCATTAACGTTAAGCATTCCTCAGCCTCTTCAATATCACCTCGCCTTATTAAATCCAGAGATCTACGTCTTAATTCGCCTATAACATCCGCCAAACCTAAAACATAAGACTCCCCTGGAACATCTATCTCTTCCGGCTTAATAAAACCCCCATCCTTAATAAGCTTTAAAAATATGTGTGCTTCAGAGTATTCTTCAAGAGCTGAGTCTATAAGCCCGGCGTAAAAGAGGTCTGGATACATCTTTAAGAGCATCCTTATTTTATCTAGGTTCAAACGAGCTTCTTTTAATAGCGACTCCGCTTCATCAATTACGCCCTTATGAACTAAAAAAATTGCCTGCTTAGATAATCTAGTTGTTCTCCTAACAGCTGTTTGAATCTCTTGACGTATCCCATCTTTTCTTAAGCTATCATCCCTTATTCTATCAAGGATATCTTTGAGATTCATAGCCTCTGCACCTCTCTCCCTCCCACTAAATTTATTCTTTCATATAAGGCTCATAATAGTTCCGGTCTAAGCTTCTAAAAAAGAATAAGTGATTTAAGCAAGAAAAGCTCCTTATTTTAAAGATGTAAAAATGGTGTTCAGCAGACTATTTAGGAGGAGAAAGAAGCAGGAAGGGCTACAAATACCTAGAAGCTATTTCCTGAAGGTTAAGCCTGTCAGAAACCCCGTTCTAAAATGGGAGAAGGATAAGAAAACAAAGGAGATAAAAATAAGGGTTCCGTTAAGACCGCCCTCTCAGACTCAAAGTAAAACGAAGAAAGGATTATTAGATAAATTATTCCCGCCTGGACCTGAAGAAAGAGTGATAAGCCTAGACAAAGTGGGATCAATTGTCTGGGAATTATGTGATGGAGAGAGGACGATAGGCGACGTAGCCAACTATTTAATTGAAAAGTATAAGATTTTGCCTGAAGAAGCCGAAATTTCGCTAAATGCCTACTTCAATCAGCTCTCAAGAAGGGGACTAGTGGGGTTCATTATACCGGAAGATTTGAAAAAACAGCTAGAGACTAGTAAAACATAATCCATATAAAGAATGGAAATATCATAGTAGCTCTACATAGCGAAAGTGGAGGAGTAGGCTTATGCCAATATTCCATGCCAACCAATTAATAAATACCGGAACAAAAATATTCTCAGCCGCCGGGGCACCATTAGAAGAAGCCCGCCTAGTCTCGGAGCTTCTGGTAAAATCTAACTTGGTTGGCCACGATTCTCACGGGATTATACGTGTGATACAATATGTAGGTGAAATTGAGAAGGGATTTATAAAACCGGGAGCCAGAATTCAAGTTATTAAAGAAAACTCTTCCACCGCCATTTTAAACGGTGATTGGAACTTCGGTCAAGTTGTCGCTAAGAGGTCTATGGAGCTAGCTATAGAGAAAGCCAAGAAAAACGCTATAGGTATAGTTTGCGCCTTCAACTGCAATCATATTGGTAGGCTCGCTGATTACGCGATAATGGCTTCTGAAAACAATATGATAGGCATAGTGGTGGCTAATTCAACGAAGTTTGTTGCCCCGTTCGGCGGAAAAGAAAGGGTGCTCTCGACAGGACCCATATGCTTCGCGTTTCCATCGAACTTGGAGTTTCCATTTGTCATAGATGTGGCTACGAGCGTTGTCGCTGAAGGGAAAGTTAGGGTTGCGCTCCATAAAGGTGAGAAAATCCCCTATGGATGGATAATTGATAAGGATGGTAATCCCAGCGATAATCCAAAAGATCTTTACGATGGGGGAGCGTTACTGCCCTTAGGTGGAGACGAGCATGGCCACAAAGGATTCGGATTAGGATTAGCGGTTGAAGTTTTAAGCGGAATATTAACCGGCGCTGGCTGCGCATATGAAGAAGATAAGAGAGGGAATGGCGTATTCTTTGAGGTTATAGATGTTGAGAAGTTCATGTCGATTGAGGAGTTTAAGAAAAAGGTTAGTGATTTAATTAAGGTGATAAAGAACTCTAAGCTTAGACCAGGATTCAAAGAGATACTTATACCCGGTGAGCTGGAATATTTAACCGAGAGAAAGAGGCTTAAAGAGGGCATATATGTGCCGGAGAAGACTTGGGAGGAGATAAAAAGTCTGGCGAAAAAATTGGGGATTGATGAAATCCCATAAGCCTAAAGCGCCAACTACAACGGTTTATATGAGGACAGGAGGCGCCCTCACCCCGATATTATTCTTCAGGTTATTAACGCTGTAAACATTTTTCGATATATGCGGGTTTAGCGAGTGAATAAATTTTGTCAGCGTTTAGTTTGACTTCCCTCCCCCTGCAGATTAAAAGTTACATTTTTCTTAAAAAGGTGTAAAAGCCTATTTTTAGCTTGAGGGCTGACACAAATACTTTAGGATATCTCAGCATATTTAAAAATAATTTAATTTTTCAACTTAACATGCATTCTCCGATGCAAAATGTCTTTTGTAAAGATTCTCGCGGACCTAAACCTTGAGGTTGCTTCATTAAAACATAGGAGGAAGATTTTGAAAACCCTGCTCGATGAGGGTAAAGTTTCTCAAAGAGCATTTGGCATACTTGATGGGATGGCAGCTGAGATAGAGTCAGCAGTCATTAACCTGAAGGAGAAAATTGAGGGAAGTATAAAGTTCTGGGAGGCTATGGCTTCTGAAGAGACGAGAATCTTGGAGAGCTTACTTGTCGACTTAAGGTTTAAGAGTTTAGTCGGTGATCTGGATGAAGAGAACTGGAGGATCCTAAGCACAATTATAGGTCTGGGCATAGGTTCTACTAGCGCCCTCGCTAATAAAATAGCGAAGAGTATTGAAAATGATGTGAATCTAAAGGCTAACATTTTATCGAGAAAACGCCGGGGCAAAGCTAACTCAAACTTAAGCCGAAGGAATAGGGAACTGGGCGAGCGTGAAGGAAAGTTCTCTAAAAGCATTCCGGAACCTGAATCGCGGGATGGCTCATACTGCATGAATCAGTGGAAGCCTGGTTGAAGAAGTACCGACATTAAGC
>JAOAJJ010000129.1 GCA_026414245.1 Candidatus Bathyarchaeota archaeon | reverse complement strand
CTTCCAGAAAGCCATTGACTGCGTCTTCACGGGCGCTATTAAACTAGCTAATAGCGTACTTGAGATGAAAAACTCCCTTAAAAACGAGGTTGAGGGGCTAATGTACGAGCTGCCGGAGATACCTTACCTGAGAGCCATAGTTTCAGGCTTAGCTAACATAGCGAGCGTCGGGGGGATAAGCGCTGATATAGCGATAAATAGGGCGCTGCAAGAACATAGCAAACATATTGAAGGCTTGGTTAAAATAATTAGGCATGTTCTAGTGCAGCCTAAACCATCCAAAATAGAGAAAATAAAGTAAATACCATGTTCACTTCATCAGGCCCTCGCGCTCTCTTATCCTGGTTACGCAGGATTCTTCATTTAAGCAGTTGAGGCAGGTGTAGATGACTTCAAACTCGCTCTTCTCTGGGTTGAGCGGGGCAACTATGAAGACGAAGCAGCTGTCGCCTTTCCTGATCACTCTTCCACAACAGTAGCATTTATGTTTTTTCAGAGCCACAATCTTCATAGTATTTTACGATAAAAAATCTCGTTATAGATAAATGTTTTCTAACGTTTTTATGCTAAATTTAACATAGAAAAGGAAAAATATATGCAATAAATAAAGTATTAATCGGGGAAACAATCCATGGGCGATAGTTTTGAGGAGGCTTTATCGAATATAGATGTTTTCTGCTCAGTTTTGGTTAGAAAGATGATTGAGGATAAAGAGCCGCAAATAAAGCCTGAGCCTATTGAAAATATATTGAGGAAAAAGTTTATAGTTAGGGACGGGGGCTTTGAGTGGAAGGAACCCCTAATAGATGTTTTCGAAGATGAGAAACAAATGAGGATTCTTATGCAATTCTCATCTGGAGGAGAGAAAGTTGAGCTCCATCCCCGTGAAGATTGCATGGAGATATGGGTTGGTAAAAATCAGAGAATTAAGCTAACAATAGACCCGGATACGGATAAAACAACTGTAAAATGGGCTAACCGAGTATTAGAGATAACAGTGCAGAAGTAAATTTTCACTTTTATAACGTTTCCAGATAATTGAGGTTACATGATAGTTGCCCCAGAAGAATTGAAGCTGCTTAACAAGCTCTGTGATGGCTTCTTCACGATAGAGGTTATCCCCATAAGCCGCATCTGACCCGAAGGGAATCCAACGGCTATTAGAGTAGAATACGAATAGGTCTACTCAAAATATGACCTAATCAACAAAATAAAAGAAAATAAAGGAGAATTTTATGGAGAGGAGATGGGCATCAACCCATATAGGAGGAGCCGCAGCAATCTTACAAACGAGCATAAAAACAATCTTTCTTTGTAATCTCGTTCTTAATAGCGGCTTCAGCGGGTTACTATGGCTTAAGCGTGAATGTTGACAGCACATTTATAAAATAACCCTGTTTCAGTCCGTTTTTGGCTTCTTGTTTGTTTACATACCCTCTCCGTCTTCATATGCGTCTTGGGGGCAGATTCACTTAAAAGATGCTGTTTGCTTTTCGAGCAGAAAAAAGGGAAGTTTAGAGCATAATGCGATTAGATTATTGCATAGAGTCTAATAGTCCGAAAATTTAAATAAATCGAATAATTAATATCGTTTAAGAAATATTTGATTTATTACTTTGTCGGTGAGAAGACTTTGAAGCACCATAATGCTCCAAGAAGCGAGAATGTAGGATTTATATTGGATTCTAGGCATCTGATTTGTCTTAGGCGTGAGACTTTGAGGAGGCACATTTGGTTTAGGAAGATCTATGGATGATTGGTTGTGAGGGCTGTTGAGTTATCGCGAGGTTGATTTAATTAGGGATAGATCTTTAAGGATGCTTAGGTTGGCTAAGGAAAGTTTAGCTGATGGAAATTATGATATAGCGGCTTTTATGGCTGATCAATCTGTTCAATTATTTTTGAAGTAATCCTTGAGTTAAGTGGGGAGATGCCTAGGGTTTATGTGGTTAGGCAGCTGATGCATATTATTAGGGAGTTTACTGGTAAGCATGCGCCTATTGATGAATTTATTAGGGAGAACAGAAGCTTATTTATTAGGCTTGAGGAAGCACACATAAGTTCTCGTTACATGCCTAGAGTTTATGAGAGGGATGAATCTGAGGAGCTTGTTAGGTTTGCGGAAGAGGTTATAGAGTTTGTTAAGTCCATTAAGAGCGAAGCTTGAGATTAATAGGCTTATTCGCGATTGGCGTTTCTGGTGTAATAAAATAGCGGACGCCGCTGCCTCAGTGTTAGGAAAATGTGAGGTTTACGTTTTCGGAAGCGTTATTTATGGTCATGCGACTGGTGGAAGCGATGTGGATGTGCTGATAGTGGCTGATCAGCTACCTAAGGATTTTAGGGCTAGGGGTTTTCTTAAGGCTGAGATTGAGCAGAAGGCTGGTCTGCCACTTTATCACCCGTTTGAACTACATTTAGTTACGAGGAATGAAGCTGAAGAAAACCCGATATATAGAGAGGTATTAAAGAGTGGATTGAGGGTTGGCTGCTGAGATAACGATATTTTAGGTTTTATAAGGGTGAAATGGACATGGTTGCCGGAGCCATCTTGGTTCATGCAAAGATATTATTAATAGAGACGTGAATAAGGCTGACTTAGTCTGCATTGTCGAACCTATATTGATGCTGTCAGAGAGATATCGCTTGAGACTGGGTAACAAGATGTTATTTAAGAGTTATCGGTCCACTTAAGTATCTGCCTTCCTTAGGGCTATGGCTGACAATATAATCTATGACATTAGATTTAGCATTGAAGGAAATGGTAAACGCTTTGGTGAAGAAAACATTTAAGAAAAATGCCGAAATTAAGACCGCTCAGAAAACAATAAATTATATGCCAAAGATGGTTAAAGCATTTCTTAAAAGCCCAGAGATAGCGGTCCAACATAAAATAACGGTCTACGATGTCTTTTCATAGCCATGCAATAAATCTGCTGAATCATCACTAACTTTAGAGAGGGGCAGGCGAAAGCATCTAGAGAATACGGGTAATAGCTGTTTCTCATAAAGATAGGCATCTCAATCTATCAAATGCTCGGCAGAACATTGCTTTTGTTTGTGGAAAATTGGAAAGTTTTTGGAAAAGCAAACCTGCGAGCCTTTTTATAGAGGACAAGGAGGACAAGAGGGAGGTGATTAAATGTATGGGAAAAATAGGGGAATTGTTGAAAATCTTACAAACATTATTCGCAAATCAGGGGACACTGGTTGCTCAAAGAACATTGACCGGTCTATTATGCGGCTTTAGACAGCACCTTCGGCAAGAGTCTCTTGATAATGGCTCTATAAGATTGATAAGGAGAAGAAGACGCCAACTAAAGACGATAAGGAAATCATATGTAAGGATGATGGCTCAGATATCCCCATTAAGTCCATTGTTTATGAAAGTGTAGAGTATGAGGGTGAAGAGTGGAGAAGCGAGCTTGAAGAATGGATGGATCGATAGATAATATGGAGAGGGCTCTAGAAGATCATGAGGCAAATACGGATGGGAAATCTGAGAGAGGCTAAAGCTGATAGACGCTAAACCCAGTAAATTTGGTAACTGCCCCTCTAAATCCCTTACACCAAGCGAAGCCCCTATTGCGGAGCCTCCTTATCCGGCGTTGAACATTAACCTACTCTGAAATCCTCCAGCGAGTCAAGCTTTATAACCTCCTCAAAGAACCCCTACTGCATCGAGAAAGAGCGGGATGAAGACGATATCTAAATGTTTACCTGTCTTAGGGGGCTGGTGTGCTGGCCGTAACCCGCCTTCTGTTCTAGACGGCATTCGACTAAACGGGCTACCCGCGCCTCACGCAGCCCTCATAGGCGCCTACTTGCCCTTTCACCCCGCAGGACGGCCGTTTCACCGCTTCCACCAAGCCTATTCGGCGACTTAGCACGCCACATCCTCATAGGCCTGACGGACGTTCCGTTTCTGTTCCGGAGCCGGGGCTCTCGCCCCACGCCTTGCGGCGTTGCGGGCTGCACGGTGGGCGGAGTTTCCTCAGGCGCATGGTGCGCCCGAAAGCCGTCCGCCAGCTCACCAGCCCAAAAATAA
>JAOAJJ010000128.1 GCA_026414245.1 Candidatus Bathyarchaeota archaeon | reverse complement strand
ACTGCATACAGTGGGTGCCTGGAGAAGGAAACCCTGACTGCGGAGACAGCTGCTGGGTTCCCCTATATAAAAAGATTCAGGAGAAGGGAAAGTTAATCCAGATACCCTTCATCCCGCCGGAGAAGATCACTCATATATTAAGCGAAATATCTCCTAAAGGGGTCGCTCTAAGAACAAGCTTTAGAACAAGAGAAGAAATGAGGGAGATTATTGACGGATTGGAGGAGAGGTTTAGCGTTCAAATTATCTATTAAGCTGGTTTTCCACCCGAAGTAATCTTCCTAAACATCAGGAGTCGAATGCTCTTTACGCCGAAAGGCTTCAGCACATAATCATCAACCCAGTTCGCGGGATCTTTAAACGTTTCTGGACCTATAAATGTGGGGTCTCCACCCTTATAGTGAAGCGGGCCAAGAGCGTTCCTTAGGTTTCCGACAAGCCGTAATTTTATCTCGTTTTCCCCTGTTTTTAAGAGCCTTGTGATGTCGACCTCATAGGGTGGCAATATAGCCTTACCAGCTTCTTCTCCATTAACGTAAACTATAGCTAGCGATGAGTTGAGCCCCTCAAGTCGAAGTATAACCTTAGATCCCTCAGGCTTCTCTAGACTTATATTCTTGATCAACTCTATTTCTCCGGCGTAAAATGGGTAACCCACTTGACATAGGTCTCCTAGATCTACTGAGCTTGGCTCCTCAATTATTTTTGAGGAGCCTTTCGCATCAGCCTTAACCCCGAAGTCGCCCATCAAATATATGTTTTCTAATTCGGGCTCTAATTCAACTATTCCCTCCAGCTCTATTATGTTTAATCCCTTTCCAACCAATTCTGAAACGCTTATCATTGGAAAGTTCCAGTCTAGCCAGTATCCGCTAGGCTTAGACTCAACCTTTACGCCATTAACATGTATCTTGAAGCACTCAGGTTTCTCAACAACTAAGTATAAGCTTTTATCCTTGAAATCGATGTCGGACTCAAACTCGAATCTCAGCGAAAACCTCGAACCTAATCCATTCTGCACTATGGAGTTATGCGCTCTCCAAACTGGCATAAGGTTACTCCAAGCCCCCTTAACGCGGTATCTGCAGTAATCTAATACGAGAATGTTGGGGTTTAATCTCCTAATCTTCCATGCTCCATTCACAGTTTTTTCGCAGATTTTAATCCATTTCTCAGCTGAACCCGCCGTCAACTGGATGCTGGGGCTTAAGATAAATAGGGCTGAGCCAACTGGTTCGAGATTTATGCTCCACGTGGTTTTTCCACATGTAGCTTCCGATGGATGAATTCTTCTTTCTCCGCTTATGGCATCCCATTCCTCAACCTTGAATAAACCATCTATAAATAGTCTTATGCTGTGGGGTTTCTCTCTGCTAGTGTTAGCTAAGAATAATATGAGTAGTCCGCTCTCTTCATCTAACCTTAAATGATATAATATGTCTCCCTCCTCATCCCCCTCTATCATGATGGGTCTAGGAATATTTTTGAGGGCTTCATTTATAGATGCCTTATCGATTCTATCAACGTTAACAGCTTTATTCAGTAGATCCATGATTTTCTCGCTTCTCTCTCCTCCCACAAGAAATGGCTTCGGCGATATGGCTATCAACTTTCCGCCGCTCTCAACGAACCTTTGCAGCAATTTAACAGTGCTTTCTTCTAGGGTTAGGCTTGGCGGTATTATAACGGCGTCATAAGACATTTTCCCAACGAGAAGTTTCCCATCTTTAACGCCGCCGTACTTCGCCATTAAAGTCTCGTCTCCCAAGTCAAAATCTACATGTAGTGAAAGTAAAGATCTAAGCAACGCCATTAAAAGATCATTTAGCTCCCTCACCTTCGACACATTTAAGGGCGAGAAAGCTGCCCATGCGCTGCCTATGGGATGGATCATTAAGACGTTAACTACACGTCTACCGATGGAAAGCATGTAGCTTAGCCTAGCAAAATAATCCTCTATGATTCTATTATACTTCCACCAAGGCTGGCTCCAGTGAAAATTAAGCCCGTAATCCCGTTTCCTTCTACCGCGCATCGAGTATGGCACTAAATGGTGGTTCAATAGGTTAACGCCCATAGCATAAAGCCAATCTCCAATCCACTTTCTATCCGCGAAAGAAGGGTAGTTGCCGGTGCAACCGTATGTTTCACATAGAACCCTCCTTTTCTCCAACTGATTCGCGACGCTTGAAACCTGTTTAGCTGTTAGTAAGCTTCCCCAAACATGCATACCTAAATGATCTATTCCGGGAACATGCTGGTACTCGTAGTGAGGCATCACTGCGCCGCCACATAGTAGCTGGCTTAAAAGGCTGTCTTCAGCCAGATAGTGACCTGTAAACTTCAACCCGTTTTTATCACACCACTCATATATCTGCTTAGAGAACGCCTCTAGAAACATCATCATCACAGTTTTCCAGTAGTCGTATCTGGTCTTCAAGTAGTTTCCAACATCAAAGAGTAGCTCCGGTAATTTATCCAATATATTGTAGCCATACGACCTCCTAAAGCGCTCAACGATATCGTCAGTCCACGGTAAAGTAAATATGGGGAACCTGGGGCCTCTAGGTGGAATGGATATGTGCTCCCCGAAACCGGATATTATTGGCCTGCTACTTGATATATTTGGCTCATCTGTGAAGACTCCAGGTATGCTTTTTCCAATATCACCTCGAAATCTTTCAACGTAGGGTGCGTACGCAACCTCAAGAAATTTTCCCACAACCTCAGCGCTTAAAAGATCAACATAACTCATTCCACTGAACCATGTTTCACCTAAGGGCGCCGTGTAGGATATGAAGGATAAATATATGTAGTCGCCGCCCACTTCATTAGGTTTAGCGGTCATATATTCGCATGGTAAACCTTCACCATTCAGTTTACATTTAAAGGTGGCTAAAATCTCACCGCCATTATATGCTCTTTCACTCGGCACGGCGATCAAAGCCTTAGCTCGATACTTTGGCCCAAGAGCCGGAATTATCCCGCCAGCAAAGCCGGAGGGCCACCAAAGCTCATCATATATCCATACGAACATGCCGCGTTTCTTCGCCTCGTTGAGGGCTGCTTCAAAAGACTTAAACCATTCGTCGCTTAGGAAGGGTGTGGCTAATCCCTCTCTGGCGTGAAAGAAGGCGCCTCCATATCCACCATAGTCTAGTAGGGCGATTTGGCGAGCAGCTTCTTCAGGGTTCAAGTAGTCGTTTATCGACCAGAATGGTGCTCCTCTATACTCGGGCGGTGGGCTTTTAAATAATTCATAGCTGATCAAGGTCTTTCACCATGCATTTCTTTTCTGAAAAACACCTTATAAGCCTTATATAAAATCGAGGTCTACCCATATAATTGTCTCCAAAAACAATTATCGTGGGCGCCTTGTGTTCCACGTGACTAACACTCAGCCTCACAGACGAGCGGGCTTCGCTCCCCTCAGCTGAGCTCTCTCACACGTGGAATCTTTAGCGCCCACGCCCGCCGTGTCCCGCATCTGGGTAAACTCTCCTTCATCGAAAGGTGAATTTTCACCTCCCTCAGTTGAGTCCGTCTCTGCGGGCCCCACAAGGGTTCCGGCGGGATTAAAGCTCATATCATCGCCAGAAATAACAAGCGGAAATAGATAAAATAAACTTTACTCTTAAGATAAGCAATGTACGCGTTTAATATCTCTTCATCTCTATGGCTTTTTGGAGAATATTATGGACTTGATAGGGATTACTTAGGGCTGCGAGAGATGGCATGTAAGCATACTCAGGCCAGCCGGCGGCAGTTGATATTCTTATGCTCCCTGTTCCGAAGATTTTATCCACAAAATTCACTGTTACATAGATTTCCTGAATTCTATCGAACTCAATTATCCTCGTGTCAACACCTATCGCCCCAGTTTGAATTAGAACTCTCCTATCGGTTATTAGATAAAGCGTATTATTGTATGCTACTATGTTTCGAATTATTGGGCCTAAAAGCGTCAGTAAGCCAATTGTAGCTTGAAGCGCTATGATGAACCCAAAACCATACGGCATGCTTATGGGCGGAATTACGGAGAGGGTGACC